>JBIQMJ010000377.1:0-4327 GCA_044463445.1 Segetibacter koreensis | reverse complement strand
AAATCTTCATTTTGGAAAAGCAAACTTAAACGCTTTGAATGGATATTGATTTTTCTTCTTCCTAAATTAAAATTAAATCTCCTGCTCTTCTTCTATGATGTCATGAAGCGCAATATGTATTTCATTATCTTTTACAAAATTGCACCAGGTACAATCTTCTTTTCCGCAACCGGTATAGAAATCTCTTGCCTGTATTTTATTCCAAACATCGGTTATTTGTTGCTTCACTGTAGTAATGTCTGAAGGCTCGATAAATATTTTTCTCTTTTGAAATCCTTTTACCTTGTCCGGTTCTACAAAATCAAATTCGGAACTTACCACTTTCCAATCTTTGCCATCCATATTATCGACCAAAATTTTGTAAAAAACGGCTTGCCGCCAATAATCGCCGCCGGTTGGATTGTCTGCATTAGGAGCCAGTAATTTTTTCTTCGTATAAGCGCTGTTCACATCGCCGGTTTTATAATCCACCACATTTACTTCTTTGCCATTGAATTCCATTTTGTCAATTTTTCCTTTGATGGGAATTCCGTTTACTACGTTTTTAATATTTCTTTCCACAGCAACAATCTTGTTGCACGTTGAAATACATTCATCATAATAATCCCCCAAAACAATTTCGCCCTGTTCCTTTCTTCTTTTAAAAGATTCAGGAGTAAAATTCTCACGATGCCTTTTCAAAAACCAGTTAAAGTGCTCAAGCATTCTTTCTTTAGACGGAAATTGTTGATCCGGGCTACTTTGCATTTCTTCAAACAGTTTTTGCAATGCATAATGCACGGCGCTTCCAAATTCCAATGTCTCTGATTTTCCTGCCGGGATCCGGATTAGATTTTTATAATAAAATCCAAGAGGGCAATCCAGATAATTATTTAAAGAAGTTACATTCATGACATACTTTTCCAAAATCGAAGAAATGAAATCGTCCTCACTTTTATCCAGTTCAGGAGCGCGTTTCACATAATTCAATATTTCAAAATCCATCAATTCTTCTTCGGGCATTCTGATCGTTTCTATTTTCAAATCATTCCCTTCAACAATTTCTGCCACAAACATAGAATGCTCTGCATCCTTGCCATCCGGTTTTATTTTGATAAAAGAAATATTTAAAAATTTTTCAGCTCTCGTGAGCGCTACATAAAATAATCTTCTTAATTCTTCCTCAATGCTGCCTGAAGGAAGCGAAGAAAATAAAGTATCGGGAATGGAATACCCATTATTTGCATTTCTTTTTTTCTCCCATAAATGCGCATTCATTCCTATGATAAAAACATATTCAAATTCCAATCCCTTTGCTCCATGAGCGGTTAATAAATTCACACCCGCACTATTGCCAGAGAATTGTATGAATGGCAGACTTATCTTTTCATCATTCATCAAATCTATCGCTTCGATAAAACCCTTCAGCCCTAATGAAGGATTGCGTGAAGTCTCCTCTTTTATAAAATCAAAAAAGCCTGTAAGAATTTGTAAAAGCCTGATCTTGTCAGTGCTTTTCATAATGTAGGAAAGCACTCCTGCGTCTGAAATTATTTTTTCGAAAAGTGTTTGCAGGGTAACGTTAGAAACCTCGCCGATCAATTGCTCAAATGTTTTACTGAACTTTTTTAATCCTTCATGAAGGCCGGTATCAAAAAGATCTTTAGCTATTGTATTGGCTTTTTCATACAATAATTTTCTAAGAGAAGTGGGTTGACCGCTATAATTTTTTTTATTCACTTCCACCATTAGTTTGGCTATTTCTATCGGAGGAATTTTATAAAAATCAAAATGTAAAATTTCAAAAAGGAGTTCGTCGCCACCAAAGGGAATGTCATGTTCCGCAGCGAGATATTGCATTATCCGGATTATTTTTTTGACAAAAGGATCTTCCAGGATATTGATACTTTTTTTTGAATAATAGGGAATATTTTTCAGCCTGAAATATTTCATCAGTTGTTCGCCATAATTGTTTTCTTTATAAATGACGGCGATCTTTCCGGGTTCTGTTCCTTCATTGATCAGCTTTTCGATCTTATGGGTCACATCGGCCATTTCATCTTTAACCGAGTTGTATTCAATAATTGCCGGCAGATTGATAAGTTTCTGTAATTCTTCTTTTGAACATTTTAATTCTTTGGAAAGGCCCGGAAATTTATAAATGAGCCTTTCTGTATTCCGGTCGATCAATGATTTTGATACATCAAGAATGGGTTTTGCAGAGCGGTAATTATTGGTTAATACAATTTTCAAAAGCCCTTCATAACTTTTGGCAAAATTTTCCATATTTTCCACATTGGCTCCCTGGAAACGATAAATACTTTGGTCGTCATCTCCTACCACAAATACATTGGGTTTATCCCAGAAATCGATGAGCAATTTTACGATTTCATTTTGCGTGCCGCTGGTGTCCTGGTACTCATCCACCAAAATGTATTGAAACCTTTCCTGGTAATCTGACAGCAGGTTTTTATTTTCTTTAAAAGCCGCGATCACCCAATTGATCATGTCATCAAAATCATACAAATTTCTTTGCCTCATCAGGTTTTGAAAATTGTTGAACTCCTTTACGGCTGCGCTCAATTTTTCCATTTTTTCTATTTCATTAAAATAGTCAGGTTTGTAGTCACCAATTTTTTTCCCTGATTTGGCAGAAGCTCTTTTGTATTTAAATTTTTCTTCGTCTTTGATTCGTTCCAGGTAGCTGTCAATTCTTTCGAGGACAAATTCCGGCGTCCAGCCTTCTCTCTTCATTGCCGAGAATAATTCCTTCAGATTGTTTATTTCGTAATAGACATCTCCACGGTATCTTTTTAAAGGATGATTTTTTGGAAAGGCGTCAATAAGAAATTTATACAATTGAATTTTTTCTAATTCGGATATGGGGTTCAGCGACGTTTTTTCAAATAGCGATAAATTTTGCTGTATCACTTCATTACAAAATCCATGGAACGTATTGATATTTATTTTGTAAGCATCAGGGCCAATAAATTGCAACAACCTTTTGCGCATGGCAATGGCGCCCGCGTCAGTATATGTGAGGCACAGGATATTTTGGGGGAGGACGTCGGTGTCCAGCAGAATTTTCCCGATGCGGGCGGCCAGTATCTGTGTCTTGCCTGTTCCCGGGCCGGCTATAACCATCACCGGGCCTTCAATGGTATCTACTGCTTTTTTTTGTTCGTCGTTTAGTTTTAGATAGTTCTCTTTGAACTTTTTTATTAAATTTTCTCTATAAGTTGACATGCTTACGAAGTTAAATGAAAAGCCTTGATTAAGTTTGGGGCTATTTCATTTCAACAATTTTTTAGTCAAAATTTAGCGGGTTATGTAAGCGTTAAAGAAAGCCTGAATTATTCATAATCTTTAATATCATCATTGCCCGGCTGTGAATAAGAAGGCGGATCGCTTGCCGGGAATGATTGTTCCAGTTCTTCATCTATTTTCTTCTCTATCTTTTCCTTTTCAGTTTGCTGGGTATTTTTATCTGAATTTTTTTGAGTTCCAATTTTTTTTCTGTCTTTATCCATTGCTTTGAAATTTGAATGTGAACAATTTATTCGATTCAGATCAAAACACATGCCTTTAATGAAAGATCGCAGATCGGGAAATTCAGCTTGTATAAAAATAAAAAATAAGCGTATTTGTTAGTTTACTGAAAATCATTGATTCGCAATCAGCAGAAATATTATTATATTAACAATCATAATATCACGAAAACAATTCCGGGCCTTTATTATTTCGGTGAGGAATTTTTCCCAAATGGTGATACGCTTTTTCTGTAACTTCTCTTCCCCGTGGGGTGCGCATGATAAATCCTTCCTGGATCAGAAAAGGTTCATACACTTCTTCCAAAGTCCCCGCTTCTTCACCAACAGCCGTGGCAATGGTAGTGATGCCCACAGGCCCGCCTTTAAACTTATCAATGATCATAGTTAGAATACGGTTGTCCATTTCATCCAGGCCAAATTCATCTACATTTAAGGCTTTAAGTGCGTGTTGTGTGATCTTTAAATCTATAATTCCATTAGAAAGCACCTGCGCAAAATCCCTGACCCGTCTCAACAGGCCATTGGCGATCCTTGGCGTGCCACGGCTTCTTCCCGCTATTTCTGTTGCGGCATCTGAAGTGATTTTTGTATGCAAGATCGAAGAAGAACGAAGGATTATTTTTTGCAAAGTAGCAGAATCATAATATTCCAGTCTTGATTTGATGCCGAACCTGGAGAGCAAAGGCGCTGTTAATAAACCGCTGCGGGTAGTAGCCCCAATGAGCGTAAATGGATTCAGGTTGATCTGAACGCTACGTGCATTAGGCCCGGTATCAATCATAATATCGATCCGGAAG
>JBIQMJ010000376.1:0-4339 GCA_044463445.1 Segetibacter koreensis | reverse complement strand
GTGTGCAGCCTGAAGGGGCAAATAATGAAAAACTAAAGGCGCCGGATTCTGTCCAATTAAAAACGTATTCCTATTCGAATTTGATTAATTTATTAAATGAGAATTATCCTGAAATTCAAATGGTTTTTAAAAAAATTTCTCACGATACTATTTATATAAAAATTCCTGACAGCAAAAATCTTACTAATGGGATCGGAGATACCGGCGCACAAAATTTCCTCGCCTCGGCTACCTTCACTTTAACGGAATTGCCTAATATCCATTTTGTAAATATTGAAATGAAGAGCGGCGATCATGCAGAGCAGGGAGTTTATAGCAGGGATGATTTTAAAAGTTTGCAATAAAATCAGTGAACCAACAAAAAATCTTATTTTTTATTCTGCCCCATTAGCCAGCCAATAAAAAATACTGATTCCTATTCTCCTAATGACAATGGCACACCCAATGTCTCTTTCATTCCGGCAAAAATGGTTTTCCACACAAGATTAAAAAAAGATTTGTAAATATTTCTGTCATATTCTGCCATAAAAGAAGTTCCTGAATTCTTATTTTCCACAAGCAGGTTAGCTGCCAGGCTCAAAAGCCCGCGTTTCCTTATTCTTTTAGTATCATCATCCCGTTTTAAAACCTCAATCTTCATTCCTTCATAATTCATCAAAAAACTTCCGGAAGCCCTTGCATTATTGCCTTTAAAATGAAAATCAATTGAATGAATTTGTCCTGATGTGATCTTTACCAGCGCCATTGGTACCGAAACTTTATTCAAAACTTTTGCATCAAAGGCTTTGCTATGTGCGTTTACAAAGAAATCACCATCCTTTCTTCCCAGCAAAAATTTAAAATTTCCTTTGAGGGGAATAGATCCTAAAGCATTCGCTGCAAATGCAATATTCAACTCATTATTCTTTTGAATTTCTTCCGGAATGTTGGTAACATTTGAAATATCAAAAGAAGCATTCGTAAAATTTACCACCCCTACGCTATCGCTCACTTTTTGATTTTCCTTGTATTCCACAAAAGCATTTTTAATTTTAATATTTTTTATATTGACAGACTGGTTTAGCTCCATTAACAATTGTGAAGGATAATTTCCCACCTTGCTTTCATGTTTCAGAGGTTTGTGAAGGTCGCGTGAAATCCTTGCATCAGCCCGGTCAATGAGCAGATCAGAAGCTTCAATTTTTTTATCCAGTAATCCATTCATATCAATGCTTTTCAGCGTAAGGCCAGCCAGGGAAAGTTCATAACGGTCTTTTTGAAAATGAAATGCTTCGGCAAACTTTTTTTCTGATGTATAAGGTACAATTTTAAAAGAGTGGATATGAAGCGCCTTATTTAATGAATTAACAGAGATGCCCTCAAAATTAAAATGATACGTTTTATCTTTTGATTCCAGTGAAAATTGATCCACATTCACCTCCGCCTCTTTGGTATAATTCATGGGATGATTTTGAAGTTGCACAATCCTGTCTGCGCTTACACCGTTCACCTTAATGGAAATATTTCCAATTGAATAATTACTTTTTGCAAAGGGTACAAACGTGACCTTAGGAAAATGAAGGTGTTTCAAAGAAACGCTATACACATTGGTAAATCCTGTACTGTCTCTATTTTCAGGATGATTGATTGAAGTAGTTTTCAGGCTTTCAGCAGGCAATTCATATAGCTTTATTTCTTTGCATACAATCGTATCTACAAAAAGGTTTTTATTTTTCACAATCTCATTAGAATTTACTCCATGTAAAACAAGTCCTTCGGCATCCAGCAATTTTATGGGTTTGGAACTGTCGCTCTCAAATCTGTTAAGAAGTATTTGATTGAATAAAAGCTTTTGCTGTTTGCCCAGGAATTGCACCTGCTTTACGGCCAACTCCTCACGGTTATGGTTATACGAAAAAAAAGAATCAATGGTAAAAGCTGCCTGTTTACAAAACAGAACTCTGTCCTGGTCCATATTATGTGAGCTATCTATCAAAACATCATCGAGTAAAAATTTACCATTGATCAGTTCAAAATTATTGGTCTTTTTAAAAAAGTCAATTCCTTTTGTATGCACGTTGTTTATAAAAACAAATCCAACTTTTATTAAGTCAAGTTTGCCTAATATTTGCTGATAAAAATTTCTTGCCTCATTTTGAAAAAGAGTTTTCTTTTGAAGAGGCTTTAATGAATAAAAAATTATTTGAGGATCTTCAATAACCACAGAATCTCCCACAATTTCATTTCCACTTAAGGCATTTGCCGTTTTGACACCTGTAACCAGTAAGGATTTAATGGTCACATCCAGAATCATATCGGGCATATTTTCCACATCCATATTTTTGATACGCTGGGTATCAGGAATTATGCGGATGTTTTTCATGGTGGCATGACCGGTTACGGCATCAAAAGAAAGAGAATCATATTTGATGGAATACAAGCTATCAGTTTCCTGTTTAACTGTAGTGGACAAGGCATCTCTGGCAATCTTATATTTATAATGTTGCCAGAAAAAATAACCTGCAACGAGTAGCAGGAAAAACGCTGTAAGGATCGCTATGGTCTTTTTGGAAAGTCGCTTCATAAAAATGTAAGCATATACAAATGAAGTTCCAAAATAAATAAGAATTAAAGTTTTAGATTTGACATCAATAAATTAGCTATGGATATAGAGATGAACAAAAACGAAGATTTCAATAAGTTAGCCTTGTCCAACATCCGGAGCCTGTTGGAAAAAATAGAAGAAGGTGGCGGCAAAAAAGCAATAGAAAAACAAAAAAAAAGAAATAAACTCACCGCCAGGGAAAGACTGGATTATCTTTTGGATAAAGATAAAATGTTCATTGAGATTGGCGCATTCGCCGGTCATGGAATGTATAAAGAATATGGCGGATGCCCTGCAGGCGGCATTGTTGCGGGAGTGGGCTATGTGGGAGGAAAACAATGCGTAGTCGTCGCCAACGATCAGACGGTAAAGGCAGGTGCCTGGTTTCCTATCACCGGGAAGAAAAACCTCAGGATGCAGGAGATAGCCATGGAAAACAACCTGCCTGTTATCTATCTCGTGGACAGTGCAGGCGTCTTTCTTCCCATGCAAGACGAAATCTTCCCCGACAAAGAACATTTTGGAAGGATATTCAGGAACAATGCAAAAATGAGTGCAATGGGAATTACCCAAATTGCGGCTGTAATGGGCCCATGTGTGGCCGGTGGCGCTTATCTGCCAATTATGAGCGATGAAACCATCATGTCGGAAGGCAATGGTTCTATTTTTTTAGCAGGGCCTTATTTGGTGAAAGCCGCTATTGGTGAAATCACGGATAATGAAACACTCGGTGGTGCAGTCACCCATACAGAAATCAGCGGTATCGCCGATTATAAATTTAAAACAGAAGAAGAGTGCCTTGATTGTGTAAAAAATATTATTTCCAAAATCACAGAATCTCCCAAAGCGGGTTTTAACAGAATGGAACCTGCTGCTCCTGCTAAAAA
Source organism: Segetibacter koreensis (assembly GCA_044463445.1). Classification (GTDB taxonomy): domain Bacteria; phylum Bacteroidota; class Bacteroidia; order Chitinophagales; family Chitinophagaceae; genus Ginsengibacter; species Ginsengibacter koreensis_A. Next base: position 868 of record JBIQMJ010000376.1, on the reverse strand, counting down.
GACTTCAGAAGTTTACGGTATTTTCCCCGAAGGAAATCTGAAACCGTATGACATGCACAGAATCATTGAAACGCTAATAGACAAAAATTCTTTTGTGGAATTTAAAAAAGATTATGGCAAAACCCTGATCTGTGGCTATGCCCGTGTGGATGGATGGTCTGTTGGGATCGTAGCCAATCAGCGGCTGAATATTAAAAATACCAAAGGCGAGCTACAGATGGGCGGCGTAATTTATAATGACAGCGCCGATAAAGGGGCAAGATTTATCATGAATTGCAATCAGAAAAAAATTCCCCTGGTATTTCTGCAGGACATTACCGGGTTTATGGTAGGAAGCAGAAGCGAACACGCAGGAATTATAAAAGACGGTGCAAAAATGGTAAATGCAGTGGCTAATTCAGTAGTTCCGAAAATCACTTTCATACTGGGAAATTCTTACGGAGCCGGCAATTATGCAATGTGTGGAAAAGCGTATGATCCAAGGTTCATTTATGCATGGCCCACCGCAAAGATAGCAGTCATGGGCGGTGAGCAGGCTGCAAAAACTTTGTTACAAATTGAAGTAGCTTCTTTAAAAGCGAAGGGAGAAGAGATTACGGCACAAAAAGAAGAAAGTCTTTTAAAAGAAATGATGGCAAAATATGCCCGGCAAACAACCGCTGTTTATGCTGCATCACGGTTATGGGTAGACGCAATTATTGATCCTAAAGATACGCGTAAGATCATTTCTGAAAATTTATCGGCCGCCAATCATAATCCCAAAATCGAAGAATTCAAAACCGGCGTTTTCCAGGTTTGATGTCTTTCAAAAACCATTTCTATCCTTATTACTATTTACTGTGCAGCAAAATAAAATTTCAATTTATAC
>JBIQMJ010000375.1:0-4341 GCA_044463445.1 Segetibacter koreensis | reverse complement strand
TCTGCAACCGGCTGCCATGCTGATGAAAGCTATAATCCGGCTGTACGCCTTCTTCGGTAGTAATCTTTATTACTGATAATATCGTGTCACGGCATTGTTGCATTAAATCGATGTTTCGGGTTAAGGCGCCATAATGCAAACCCAGGTCGGCACTCCAAACCAGGTTGGCGCCGGTGCCGGCTAATTTATACTGGGCCAGCACTTCAAGCGATTGCTTCAATTGTTCGGATGATAAACTGTCTTTCATCAGCACAATAATATCCCTCATTATTTGTGGAATACCAATTTCATTAAACCACCAGTTTTTACTTTTATAACGATGGTTATTCCAGTGGCCAAGTGCAAGTAAAATCGTTCTTTTAATTTTTTCAGAATGGTAAGCCGGGGAATTTTCTTTTGACCAGGCCATAGCTAAAGAACGTGTCCTTCGCAGATGATCGGCTACCTGCCAGCGGCCGGCCTGGTTATTTTCGTAATTAATATCACTCCACATTCCTTCTTCATTTATCGGAGGAATATTTTCAAAATGCCCGAGAGATGTATCTGTTAAGAGTAAATAAATTTTATATCGGTTTAAAACAGAATCGATGTCCCGTTGGCTTTGAGAGTATCCAATTATTGATATGAAAGCTAAGCTGATACAGCATGCTAATTTTTTCATAGATTTTCTCTTTTATAAGCAACTATAAATTTTTAATTTCGTCTATCCATTACCGTTAGCATGCGATATTTTGAGCATCACTACACCGTGAGGCGCAACTTCAGCAGTAAAAGATTTTTTCAATAACCCCTGGTTGGCGTGTTTCCACAGGTCTCTCATTTTTAATTTTCCCTGCATATCCAAATCGCTCTTCTCAAGTTGAATTTTCAGAGGTGAATTTGTTTTATTAAAAAGAATCACCGCTTTTGCATCATCGCTCAATGGTTTCATCCATATCTCATAATTCTTTTCTGAAACTATTCTCGTGCCCTGCTTTCCTTCTTTATCCTGATTTATGGCAATCACTTCTTTATTGGTAATAATATTTTTTATTTCCTGGGGCATATTGCGTACGTCATTTCCTAAAAATAAAGGCGCTGCCAGCAATGACCAGAAGCTAAACTGGGCCTGCTGTTCCGCGAATGTTTGTATATTATTTCTGGCATAACCTACTATCAGGTTATCCGGATCGTTCCAATGCCCAGGCCCTGCATATTTTTCTTTTCCTAAAACCTGGGTTTGTAACGTTGAATACCAATTTTGATAAGTTACTTCCGGATTTTTTTCAATAAATTTTACAATGTCGCCGCCGGTTCGCCAAGTGTTGCCGAGAGCAGCTCCCCAAAGATGTGTGGTATCACTATAGAAGATACAAAGATTAAAAATGATTGGCCTTCCCGTGGCCTTTAGTGCACTGCTCATGCGGGTAAATAATTCTTTATCGGAATGCCCTTCTTTGTTGCCGCAGGCATCATATTTTAAATAATCAATACCCCATGAGGCGTACGTTTTTGCATCCAGTTCTTCATGGCCATAACTTCCCGGGTAACCCGCGCAGGTAGTAGCGCCGGCAGAAGAATAAATACCTAATTTCAACCCGCGGGCATGCAGGTAATCGGCAAGAAATTTCAGGCCGTGCGGAAATCTTTTTTTATCTGCAAACTGCCTTCCGTTTTCATCACGCGTCTTAGCCATCCAGCCATCATCCAATTGCAGAATAGTGTAACCTAAATCGCGCAGGCCCGTGCTAACCATTGCATCAGCCGTTTCCATTATCTTTTTTTCATTGATGGTATCTACAAAAGGATACCAGCTTGACCACCCCATCGGCGGCGTTAATGCCAGGCCATTTTTCTGCGCTTTTATTGAGCTTTGGCTTAAAAAGAATACCAGCATTAATGCAAAAAGATATGGTGCAAAATATTTTTTATTCATCTTCAGTTTGTTTTCTTATTTATTGGCATTTATTTTTTCAACAGGCAATCTGCCTAAATAACGCATGGCAGCTTCAACGAAATAATAATCGGCGTAACTCAAAGGAACATCTATTTCAGATTTTGCAGGAAGATTACCTACGCTATGTTTCAACAAAAATCCGCCAACTTCATCACCTTTGGATTTATAAGGTGGGGATGATAAATTTTTCAAAATGGTAGCCGCTACATTTTTATATTCATTCTTTTCATCGCCGGAGGTATAGCCTGCTAATTCTATTAGTGCGCTGCTTATAATGGCTGCCGCAGAAACATCGCGGTAAGCATTCGGAATGCCCGGTGCATTGAAGTCCCAAAAAGGAATTTTATCGGAGGGAAGATTGGGATGATGTAAAATGAAATGCGCTATATGTTTTGCCTGATCAAGATATTTTTTATCTCCCGTTGTTCTGTACATCATTGTATAACCATACAATCCCCAAGCTTGTCCTCTGGCCCACGCTGATTCATCAGCGGCGCCCTGGTGGGTTATTTTTCGCTGCACCGCACCGGTAGCCGGATGATAATCCACTACATGATAAGAACTGTAATCAGCACGAAAATGATTCCTCATGGTAGTATTTGCATGGGTAACAGCAATATGATAAAATGAAGAGTCATGTGTTTTTTCAAAGGCATACATCAGCAGTTCAAGATTCATCATGTTATCTATGATTACTAAGAAATGTGAAGGTGCTGAATTCCATGAACGGATGCATCCCACTTTCGGGTTGAATCGCGTACTTAATGAACGGGCGCTGTTTATCAAAATTGAATCGTATCCGGGATTTGGCGTAATGCTGACGGCATTGCCAAAACTGCAATACATCATAAATCCAAGGTCATGGGTAGTTTTGTTGAACTGTTCTTTCTCCAATAATTTCATACGCACCAATGCTGCATTCATTAAGGTTTTGTCATTCGTGTATTGATACAAATACAATAAGGTGCCTGGAAAGAACCCGCTTACCCATCCATCGGGACTAGTGGTTTTTATTTCACCATTTTCAAAAGTCCGGGGCAAATATTCTAAAGGCGTTGCAGCCTGTAGTAATTTATACTGACGGGCCGACTGGGCCAAAACATCCTGAAGCTTTTTTACGAGCAGGGCCTTTTGGGAGGCGGCTATTTTTTTTTGTGAAGAACACCCATTTAATAAACAACAGGAAAAAATCAGGAATGCAAATACTTTTACCATAAATAATCTATTAAATTCCTTTAAACGAATTAGTCACAAATATTCATGTTTCACCCCAAACATGCTTGTATTTTCTGATGTAAAGAATGGATTATACAACTATATTTCATTTATTATCACCAATAAATAATAAAAAGCAACTAAATATACTATGGATTGGAAATCCATGCGTCTAAGGAATTGACTGAAGGCCATTTGAGATTGCTGTAAACAGCATTAAAACTGTAAACTGAAAGGGAATGTAAAATAAACAGTTACTGTTCTTCCCGATGAAGGATCCTTTAACCGGGCGGCCAAAACTATTTCATGGGGAAAATTCCTTTTCAGAATAAAATTATGATCAAATCCTTTATCCATTGGAAACTGCTGAATATCCTTCCCTATTTTTTTTGACTTAGTAAAATCCAACGGAGTATCTGCAACTGGTATGATGTTTCCTGTTGGGATATTGTTCAAATTCTTTTCGGTATAATTCTCAGCATTTATGGCCAGCAGATGCTCATTAATCGTGGGTATTTCAAATCCTGACAAGTTGAAATAAGAATGATTGGTCAGATTGAGCGGCGTAGCTTTATCTGTGTCTGCGTTGTATTCTATGCAAAGCTGGTTTTTGCTGTTTAGAATATATTTTACTCTTACCAGTAAATTGCCGGGGTAACCTTCTTCTCCATCACTGCTTACATATTCAAATTCCACGCTGCACTGGCCATAAGCATTTTTGGAATCAGTTAATTTCCAAATCTTCTTATTAAACCCTTCGAGTCCGCCATGCAAATGATTGATTCCATCATTAACAGGCAGTTGAATGTTTTTGCCATCCAAAATAAACCTGCCATTAGCAATACGGTTCGCATAGCGGCCTATCACACTTCCAAAATAATATGGATTGTTTTGGTAGTCTTTTATGTCTTTAAATCCGGCAATAATATTTTTCTCTAATTGATCACGTCCTCTTGTGTGCATGGCCATTATGGAGCAACCAAGGTTTGTGATGTCAACCTTTACTGATTCATTTTGCAAAGTATATTTATACAGTTCTTGTCCCTGAATTAAACCGTAAAACTCAGAACTTGAAAGCGTTTTTTCATTATTATTGGCCATTCGTTTTTTTATTTGATTCCCTAAAGGGAAATGCTAAGATGGGTAAGCTGTTCCACCTTAAAGCTGTCGATCATCGTGGGGCTTCCGGC
>JBIQMJ010000374.1:0-4361 GCA_044463445.1 Segetibacter koreensis | reverse complement strand
AATTTACTTTCAGCTTTTGTTGTGAAAACAATTTTCTGCTTCCAGAGTTGTCAATAAACATGAAAACGTTCGTGTCATCGTCTTCTAATAAATACCATGCTTCTTTTTTAAAAGTTATAGGTCCTTTTATTGTGTCTATCACTTTGTCGCCGTTGTAAACATAAACGTCCTTACAATCCTTGTCAAAATAAAGACGCTTGGGGTCATTGTTAGGGCTTGATCCTTGTCTGTATAATGAAGCTGCTTCAAGAACTGTGTATTTAGACGGGACATTATTTTGAAAGCTGTCTACTTTTATTTTGCTAACTAAAACTCCGTTCAAAAGTCCGCACTTGTTATAAACATAATTTTTCTTGACGACCAACTCTCCACCTCCAATGCAGATTGCACAACTTGAAAGTGTGAAAACAATTATCAATAAAAAAAGGAGTCTGAAATTTTGGTTTGTCATCTTCTGATTGTAGGAGTGTTCGTTTAATATGACGGCTAACGTTTTACGGCTTTGCGCAGGCGGGGAAATAGAATTCCTTCTGCCCGGGACTGTTGCCAAATTTATAAATAAAAGTTCATTGTTACTACTTTCGCTCAATAGAATTTCTTCAGCCCGGACTACTGCTGAAACATGCACCATTGCTCATTGTTAGCACTTCAGCCCCGCTTGTGCAAAACCGATGTAAGCGGCAGTTTGATTTCCTTGCGTAGTTCTTCATTTAGATTTTCTTTTGTCAATCCAACTTCTTTCAGTCTTTCAAATAAATCGGATTTACTTTTAAAAATATCAAACAACTTTTCTTTTCCATAAACTCTCAAGGTTCTTTCGCAAACTAAAGCCCCAAGCATGTACGTAATCTGTGTTTCTTTGTCTATAAATAATGGTTCCCAAGTATTTGTTGTATGTTCAGCAAAACTAAAGTTAGGATTGTCTTCTAAATATTTCTTCATTTTATTCCTATGCCATTCATAATTAAAATGACCACTCCCACCAATTAGCATAGCAAAACCTTCATTCAGAAAACTATTAATTGTGGGATATAAATGGGCAATATAACTGTGTGCTACTTCATGCATGTAGTAATCAGAATTATTGCCTGAAATAATGTTATCTCCTGGTTCATTCAGTCCACCTGATTTATCAACGTACATCAATGGATTATAATCAAATCCTTTTATTTGAAATACTTCTACGGGATTGATACAGGAATAGTAGTTTACAGGTATTTCCTTGCAACCGAAGAAATCAGATAGTTCAGCTATTTCCCTTTTTTGTTTTAACGCTTCCGTCATGTTCAGTGTTCTACATGAGAGAGGTGAGATTTTATAAGTAACACTTCCGATTTTTGTTTCCTTCCAATTCTTAGTTATATAATTCAAATACATGCTGAATATAATACCCGAACTGTCTTTGTTGGCGACAATATTATAAATTGTCCTTACTATATTTTCCTTCGTATCGTCATTATGCCCCACATAAGCAATCTTTACGATTTTTTGATTGTCATTGTCAGTCGGTATAATTTCCATCAAAGTCGGTTTGTAAAAATCAGGTCCGTATTTGCTGGCTTCAATGTTATAAATGTCATAATAAGGAATACCATTTGTTTTGTATTCAGATTGCAACCAAAATCTGTTATACTCGTTTAATGTTTTATTTTTCGTTAGTAAAAACCTTGTCAAGGTATCAATAATCTCTTTGTTTAGAGGGTCGTCCTTTTTAACCATAGGCGAAATGGTTAAATACGCATTTTCTTTTGTTGGGTTTTGTGAAAATACATTCAGGGAAAAAAAAGTAAATGCAAGAAGAAATATTGTTTTCATGTTGAAAGGACGTTGAGTTTTAATTGCCGCTTACGTTTAAGGCTTGGCGATGGGCTGGTATTCAATGAACTTTCAGCCCGGTACGTCAGCCGATTGAAAAACTGTAGCCGAAGATAAGTACAAAAAGCTGATATTTGTTCGTCTGCTGGAACTACGTATCCCTCCGGCTAAGTACAACTAACTTAATTTAAAAATAAAATCCTATAGCAGTGGCTTCCAATTCTGCGGCAGCAGTTCTTCAATTTTATTGATGGGATGATTACTGATTCGGCGTAGAACATCTTGCAGCCAGATAAAAGGATTAATGTTGTTGAGTTTGCAGGTGCCTAAGAAAGAATAAAGCATGGCACTACGCCCAGCGGCTTCATGGCTGCCGGCAAATAAATAATTCTTTCTTCCGATGGCAACTGGACGGATGCTGTTTTCTACCGGGTTATTATCAATGTTTAATTTTCCATCGCTTACATAAATCATCAGCTCCGGCCATCTTTCAATGCTATAACCGAGTGCTTTGCCAATCGTACTTTTGGGCAGCGATGTGATGTAAGTTTCTTTCATCCACTTTCCTAATGATTTCAATATAGGAAGTGCTTCTGTTTGGCGCAGTTCAAAAATTTCATCTGCAGTTAATTGTTGTTCTTTTGCTTTTCGCTCTATGTCATAGAGCAATCCGATTTGCTGCAGCGCGTATTTAGCAATGGTCTTATTATTATCCTTTGCTTCAAAAAACTTACGCCTCGCGTGGGCCATGCAATGAAGCACCGTGATATCTTTATTTTCTTTAAAAATATCATACACATTGTAACCATCCGTTTGAAGATAACCTTTAAAATCTTTGAGTATTTCATTTGGCCCCTCTCTGCCTCTTCCTTCCCGATAGTCGAACCATACAAGGTTATCCATGCTGTTGTGATATACCCAATAAAATCCGCGATGAGTAGTTCCTTTTTTATTTTTATCCAAAACTTTTACGGGTGTTTCATCAGCATGTAGATAATTGCTCCCGGTAACGATCTTTTTGAGTGCTTCACCCAAAGGATCCAAAAGAGCACAACCATTTTTGATCCAGTCACTAATGGTGCTGTAAGCAATGTCAACCCCTTCTCTTTTAAAACGTTGTTCCTGGCGGTAAAGCGGAAGATGATCCACATACTTATCAATGATGATTTGCGCAAGCAATCCGGCGCCTACAATCGCCTTTGGTAAAGGGCGTTCAATCATCGGAGCGATGATTATGGCACTATTATCAGCCATCACATACTTAGGCCGTACATACCGGTTTACAAATAATTTACCCGGCTCATACTCTAATTCTTCGGTTACTTCCTCGCCGATCTTTTTGCAACCTTCTGTTTTTTCCAATGGTTCTATAATAAACTCCCGACGTTCTAAATGTTCAGGAAGTTTGGTGCGGCCCGGATGCCTGCCCGCCCGACAGGCGGGATTCTTTTTGATTTCAAGCTGATGGCGGATGTATTCAATCTTCTGTGCTTTTATTACAGAACAACTGGCAACCGCTTCTGACTGTATATCTAAACTAAGTTGCGTGGAAGGAACATTTTGTGGAATAAAACTTTCGCTTTTACTTCCAAAAATGATGCGTTTAAGGTTAGCGATTTCATGCTTTAAAGAAACAATCTCAAGGGTAGATTCTTCGTACAAACTTTTATAATCAGTAGCTGTTTCTATCACAACGCAAATATACTATAACTCAATGCTATAAAGAGTTACAGATGATACTTATCCACCGGTTTATGCTATTTGTTGATATCTTTTCCGCTTGCGTACACTCTTTAAAGAGACGCCCTGGAGGATGTGTTGAAGTGCTTCATGAGTGATGGAAAATTCGCCATTATTTTTACCCGCAGCAGGTATTTCATAAGTCCCTTTTTCAAGCCGTTTATAATAAATAGCAAATCCATCACCTTCCCACAAAAGCAGTTTTACCTGGTTGTGTTTTTTATTAATAAAAATAAATACCGCTCCGTTTAAAACATCCATTTTTAATTCTGAAATAACAATGCCACTTAAACTATCAAAGCCTTTGCGCATATCGGTTGGCTGTAGATGTAAATAATATTTGCAGGATGCAGATAAATGTAGCATCCTTAACTGATCAGCGTTTTTAAATAATTACTGCTTACCGGTTCATGAAAAAATACGTGAACACCTCCTGGAAAATGCACCTCTACCGAAGAGGCAACCTGCGGTTTTTCTATTTTCAACCTTACAAAACCGCGATTATTTTCATCAGGAATATCGTTTACTCTCCGGTAACATTTATACCAATAATAAAATTTATGAAAACGAATAGACTGCTGCTGGCAGAATGCGTTTTGAGAAAGGCCGCTTTGTTTCCATTGTTCTATCATCTGAAACATTTGCTGGCGTACTTCAGGATTACTAGGCATAATTTATTTTTTTACCATGCAAAACTATGAGTGATTAAATTTGTGAGCAAGAGGTGGTTGGCCGGAGGGATACGGAACTACTGCTGATAGCGAACTACAGCCGATTATTATTCCTTCAGCCAGCCTATTGCCAAA
>JBIQMJ010000373.1:0-4364 GCA_044463445.1 Segetibacter koreensis | reverse complement strand
AAACTATCCCGATGTAACTTCACAGCAATGATGGGGTTGGCCGAAGGGATACATTCATTCACTAAACAGTATACTAAATATAAAAATAATGTAATGAAAAAGAATGATGAATAGTTGTCCCCTGTACAAGCGACCTATTGAAAGACACAATAAATAAAATGGAACAAAAGCTGGGAATGTTATTTGTTATTTTTCTGTCGATTTTGCTCCTGAAATGTAATTGCAATTTCTGGCAATTCCTGGCCCCTGAAGATATCATGTCTGCAGGTAAATTAATTTCAATAAGCCATTTTTATAAATTCCCTTTTTTCATTTCACTTACCGCATAATTTGCCGCCCTTGCCGTAAGCGCCATATACAGCAAAGAAGGGCTTTGATTTCCGGTACTGGTCATACAAGCTCCATCTGTTACAAATACATTTTTGCAATGGTGCAACTGGTTGAATGCGTTCAGCAGAGAAGTCCTGGGATCTTTTCCCATCCTGCAACCACCCATTTCATGGATATCCAGCCCGGGCGGCTGTTTATTATCATGCTGACTCACATCTTTACAGCCCGCTTTATCCAGCATTTCTGCACTCTGAGTTAAAAAATCTTTGATCATTTTCTCATCATTCTCATCATAATCTACTGACATGATCAAAAGTGGAATTTCCCACTGATCTTTTTTGTCCCTGCTTAATCTTACATGGTTGGATTCCTTAGGGATTGTTTCGCCCTGCATATACATATAAGTTTTCCAACCTCCCGGCTCAGCCATTGCATCTTTAAATTCACCCCCAATCGTTTCCGGTAAAGAGTTCTCGTTCACTTCCCCGCGATAAGCGCCCATAAAAGTGGTAAACCCGCCTAAATAATCTGTATCAATTTTTCCGAGGTTCCTGTAATTGGCGAGAATAGGTTCAGTCGGATTTTTCCCATAATAATATTTATCTTCAAATCCATCCATTTCAGCATTTACCGAAGCCCTGTAATTATGATGCGCGACATATTTTCCAAGCAAGCCACTGTCATTTCCTAATCCATTGGGAAACCGGTCAGAAGTGGAATTAAGCAAAACAAGATTGCTGTTTAAGGCAGAAGCGTTTACAAATATAATCCGTGAAAAGAAGTCGGTTATTTGTTTGGTATTACTGTCAATGACCCGCACTCCAACTGCTTTATCTTTTTTGGGATCATAAATAATAGAATGCACAACAGAAAAAGGCCTCATTGTTAAATTTCCCGTTTTTCCAGCCCAGGGCAAAGTAGAAGACACCGAGCTAAAGTATCCGCCATAAGGGCATCCACGCATACACAGATTCCTGGCGTAGCATCTTACTCTTCCCTGCTGAAAATGAATTTCCTTCGGCTCTGTAAGGTGCGCCCACCGGGCATGAACCAGGTGGCGGTCTTTATAATTAGCGCTAACAGATTTTTGTATATGTGCCTCAACTGAATTGAAATCAAACGGGGGAAGGTATTCTCCATCCGGCATGGCTTCTATTCCATCTCTTGTACCGCAAACACCGATAAATTTTTCCACATGAGAATACCAGGGAGCAATCTCCTCATAACCAACCGGCCATTCAATGCCGTACCCAAAACGGGACGGCGCCGAAAATTCATACTGGCTCCATCGTTGACACGCTCGTCCCCAGGTTAATGATTTTCCACCTACCTGGTAGCCCCGAATCCAGTCAAAGGGTTTCTCCTGGATGTAAGGATGGTCTTTATCTTTAATGAAAAAATGAGCAGTGTCTTCACCAAAACCTGCCGCTTTACTGATAAGCGGATTTTCCTGCAAAAATTCTTTGGTCATCTGGCCCCGATGCTTAAATTCCCAGGGCGCCTTCATAGCTGTTGGGTAATCTACAATGTGCTTCACGTCTCTTCCTCTTTCGAGCACCAGTGTTTTCAACCCATTATCACATAACTCTTTGGCGGCCCATCCGCCACTAATTCCTGAACCTATCACGATGGCATCAAAAGTATTTTGCTGTTTTCCTTTGGAATTTATATGTAATGAATCTTGTGGCATAATAATATCAATGAATAATGAATAATGAATGCCTTTAAAATTAGATACTTCTTCTATACTTATCTCTATTTTTCCTCATACTCCCTGTAAGCGCCAAAATGAGCTAACCTATCTTCTCCCAATTGTTGAGGTATCGGCAAAAAGGAAATGTTGAGTTTTTTAGTTATTTGTTCCCATAAATCAGTACGGGTATAAGTTTGATGCACTTTTTGAAAAGGAACTGATAAAAGTAAATCTTTCGCCTGCTGAACTTTATCCTCATCAATTAAGAGCTGTACCCTGCGCTCAATAACCCATTCGTCTTTCAAAGCATCTACCTTTGATAACCATTTTTCACGTTCGGCCAGAGTATTTTTTATCCCTGAGCGACGAAGGATCTGGTCACGTTCAACAACCAATTGCGGGTGAAGCTGAAGCCACGGTTCGTGGATACTATGGATAACATTTACGGCTGCAGGGACATTACCCGTGAAATTAAACAGCCTCGCTAACAATGCCTTTGCCACACTGATCTTACTTTCTGAAAGAATATGTATTGATTGTTGCTTTTCATTTCTGCCGGCCAGCCATGTTCCATAATAAAACTTCCACAAATCGGCGGTATGCCTGCTCGTTTGTTTTATAGCCCATTTAAAGGCGGCATCCAGGTTTTCCATACCTGAAGGAGCCCAAAGCCTTTGATCGATTCCAGGAGGTACAGGTAAATCTTTTTTTTGCTTATAAGCCTTTGCAAGAGCCAGCCAAACTTTTACTTCTCCCGATCTTGTCCATTGAAAAAGCGGAATATCTTTCAGTGGCCTTAATTTAATTTCCGGAACTTTTAAGGAATATATATCCAGCGGTTTATCTGTTGGAAACCAGTACGCCGAATGCCATCTCGTTTCTCCCGGTTGTAATTCCAATTTTATTGATTGATCGCCAATCGGCCCTCCCTGAATTTCAAGATAAGTTTGATGTTTGGCAGTACTTAAAACTGACCAGGCACTGTCATCGCCGTTTCCATAACTCCAAAGTTTTATTCCTGATGCAATTTTTTCATCTGCTATGTGGTACAATCCTGTTCCAAAAGAAGGGGTGTAAGCGCCAAATGCATTTACATCTTTTGTTTCCCAGAAATATCCCGTCATTTCTTTAATATCTGACTCCGTTTTTGGACCTTCCTTTACCCAATCTATGGTATCTACTTTTGAAGAATGGGATAAAACCCTGCCTTTGGGAAAGTAAAATTTTGTGTCAGGAGCAGATGGTAAAGCGGCGTTTGACCACGACATCCACGGATAGGCTGCCGTTCCAGGATTGTGATAAAGAACCCTTTCTGTTAAAAAATTATCATGCCTGCCCAAAGAATACTCTACTGTCCATTGCATTCCAAATCGTAATTCTCTTTCACCGCAACTAACATACATCCTATCTTTTGAGCGGTCAATTTTATATAAAAGAGTTTCATTTTGTGTCGGAGAGTGAGAGATAGGAAAACTAACTTCAATACCACCTGCCACAAAGTAAAAACGCGGCAATATCCTTGTGTACCTGACAACATCGGGCTTATATAAAATCTCTTTGCCTGAAGGTTTATAGAAAATGGAAGTAACCTTTCCACCAAGATCCGGACAGATGGTAATTTTTAATTGGTCATTTTCAAGTACGACAAATCTATATTTCCTGAGTACAGGCCTGTTGGAAGTTTCCACATAACTTACATAGGGATATACTCCATTTGGATCAAAAGCAGTCGGAATGGGACCTGCAGGCGTGAGTTCACAGATAAGCATGTAATCTTCATATTCAGTGCAGGACAGCTTAGGTTGCGAAAAACAACTTGCGGTTACGAAGAGCGCAGTGAATATAAGGGAAAAGCGTTTTGTCATCAGTTTATATAAATGATTTTTCATGTTTTTGTTTATCAATAACCGGCCCCCGGTCTATTTTGCGAGCATTTCGCTTAATTGATCCATCATCTTCCTACCCTTTTCAATATCAGCTTTTAATTTATCTTCTTTAAAATCTTTCTCGTCATTTAAAGTTTGTAAATGAGCATTAAAAGCAACCATTAACTGTTTTACCTTTCTATCAGAAGATTTGGCTGCCAGCTCCCTGATGATCCTTATTTTTTCATAATCAGAAATTCCTTCCCTTAACTTTTCAAAACGGATAGAACTATTAGCTCCGGGATAAATCAAAAAACAATCACCTGCAGCCCATGAACCATAGCGGGCATCCCGCATAGGATCGGCCGGCCATGAATCATAGGCCCAACGCAGGAAACCATTGTATCCATGAGCCGCAGAGTACCAGCCCATCCATCTTCCTTCGGTGGGGGGAGAAAAAAGAAAGTTATTGGGTT
>JBIQMJ010000372.1:0-4365 GCA_044463445.1 Segetibacter koreensis | reverse complement strand
AATAAGACTTCAGAATCTGAAGAAGGATATGCAGGGATTATTGCAGTAAGAAAAAGGGCAGGTATTGATGCAGGCGCGGATGGTTTATATGGTTTGAAGCCTGGAATGAGTCGCGAGGAATTATTTGATGCAATTTTGAAAGAGCGGCAGATCGAATTTGCCTTTGAAGGAAAGAGATTTTGGGATTTATATCGCTGGAAAAGGATGTCGGATTTGAACGGATGGTATAGAAACAGGATAAGGATTGTTCTTAAAACAGGCGCTGATATTCCATCGGCCTCAAGTTTTAAAGATCCTGCAAGTTCTGATTACAGGGATGTACAAAATTTGGATAGTATGATGGCCAAATATTTTACAACAATTACAAACAACAAGCATGATAATAGTAATCCGACCACAAAACTGGACGCCAATCCTATCAACTTTTTATCAACTTATTACTTTTTCCCAATCCCACAGGCAGCGATTAACAATGATCCCAATTTAAATCAAAATAATAATTGGGGTGGATCTTTTGATCCTTTGCAATAAGATGGACAAAGGTGAATGGTGAATTTTAGAAAATTAAAATCACGATTATTTGTTGCTTTACTGAATAAGAGTTGGAAATAAGAACGGAAAAGATTGAATTTGTTATAGTGCGAATTCGTCTTGGTTTATAAATTTTATAATAAAAAATATTGATATCGATGAAGAAAAAGTTAATCCGGTACTTGTTATTAATTGCAGTAAGCGGCTTTGTTCAAGATACTTTTGCTCAATATCCTCATGAATCCAAAGAACAACAGGAGGCCGCTGCTGCAATGATGAAAGAAGCCTATCGTAAATCAGATTCTGCATGGGCAGTAGCCTTTCCTATCGTTGATCGCGATGCAAGAAATGGTAAACCATATATTCCCTGGGCAGCAAGGCCGACTGATTTACCGCAAGCGTCCATCCCCGCATTTCCAGGAGCAGAAGGGGGCGGAAAATATAGTTTCGGAGGACGAGGTGGCAAAGTGCTGGTAGTTACCAGTCTTGCAGATAGTGGCCCCGGAACGTTGCGTTGGGCATGTGAGCAGGGTGGCGCACGGATAATCGTCTTCAATGTAGCCGGTATTATCCGCATTAAAACTCCAATAATAGTAAGAGCGCCCTATGTTTCAATTGAGGGACAAACAGCACCAGGTGACGGCGTGTGTGTTGCAGGCGAATCCTTTTGGATCAATACACATGATGTGATGATCAGATTTATGCGCTTTCGACGTGGAGAAACAAATGTCGCACGCCGCGATGATGCGCTTGGAGGCAATCCTGTCGGTAATATAATTATTGACCATTGTTCTACAAGTTGGGGATTGGATGAAAACATGTCAATCTATCGGCACATGTTCGATCCGAAGGATGGTTCAAAAGATGAGAAGCACGGAACGGTAAATGTTACTATTCAAAATTGCATTTCTGCAGAAGCGCTTGACACATGGAACCACGCTTTTGGAAGTACCATGGGAGGTGAAAATTGTATGTTGGCCCGCAATCTCTGGGCGGACAATACAGCGCGCAATCCTTCCATCGGCTGGAATGGCATTTTCAATTTTGTAAATAATGTTGTCTTTAACTGGCATCACCGCTCAACTGACGGAGGTGATTACACTGCTTTGTACAACATGATAAATAATTATTATAAACCAGGGCCTGTAACAGATTTAAATTCAACTGTTGGCCATCGGATATTAAAACCGGAATCGGGAAGAAGTAAATTACCTTATGTAGTTTTTGGAAGGGCTTACGTGCATGGTAATATTATGGATAAAAATGAAAGAGTAACCAAAGACAATTGGGATGGCGGTGTGCAGATGGAAAACAGAAAAGGTGATGAAATGACTTTGGATTCTGCAAAAAAATACTTCGCTTATATGAAGGTGGATAAGCCTTTCCCTCATGCGCCTGTAACCATTTTATCTGCAGCCGATGCTTATAATTATGTACTAAAAAATGTGGGAGCAACTCTTCCCAAGCGGGATGCGGTTGATAAGCGTGTTATTGAGCAGGTGCGTACCGGTAAAATCTCCTATATTCCTATGGAAACAGATACGGATTTCCAGTTTAAGGTGAGAAAGTTGCCTAAAGATTCTTATAAATTAGGGATTATTACAAATATTAACCAGGTTGGAGGATATCCAAATTATACAGGAACACCTTACAAAGATGCGGATAACGACGGCATGCCGGATAGTTATGAAAAAAGCCACGGCCTAAATCCAAATGATGCTTCAGATGCAGTAAAGCCTGCCAAAAATGGAGGAGGCTATACCAATATTGAAGTGTATTTAAACAGTGTAGTGCCTATTGATATTGTCAGACCATCAGGAGGGATTAAATCAGAGTGAAATGATTTAGTCCAAAATATATGAAATAATAAATCCTGGTTATTTATTGGTTTACTAACAAAATTTGACAAAAATTAGAATATAACTACCAATAGCTTTGGCTTTAAATTATAAATGTCCGTTTTGTTCACAGCAATTTTAAATACAAAACGAGTTATTGTAGAACGACGGGAACAAGAGTTTAAAATATTAAAATGAAATTTTCACATCCAGCTATTCGTATTGTATTAATTGCTTTTGCAATGTTGCCATATTTTGCTTTTGCGCAATATCCTGTAATACCATACGCAATCCAGGCGAAAGCTGATTCCGTTTTGGCAATAGCAAAGCAAAAATCGGATATGGCGTGGCAAAAAGCCCTTCCAATCATAGAGAAAGAGGAAAAAGAAGGAAAACCTTATGTACCCTGGGCTTCTAAACCGTGGGATTTGCCACAGGCAAATATTCTTGCATTTCCGGGCGCTGAAGGCGGCGGAGCGTTTTCTTTCGGAGGCCGTGGTGGAAAAGTTATTGTCGTTACCAGCCTGGCCGATAGCGGGCCTGGTACTTTCAGGAATGCCTGTGAACAGGGCGGCGCAAGAATAATTGTTTTTAATGTGTCAGGAATTATTCATCTCAAAGAGCCGGTGAGTATCCGCGCGCCGTATGTAACTATCGAAGGTCAATCAGCGCCCGGTGATGGGATTTGTATTGCAGGAGAATCTGTATGGATAGATACTCATGATGTCATAATTCGTTTTATGCGTTTTAGACGGGGTGCTACAGAAGTTACCAGAAGAGATGATGCGTTGGGTGGCAATCCTGTTGGCAATATTATGATTGACCATGTGTCAGCGAGTTGGGGATTAGATGAAGACATGTCTATTTACAGGCACGTTTATGACCGCAGTGGTAAGGATTTGAAATTACCAACCGTAAACGTGACCATTCAAAACAGTATTTTTTCCGAAGGACTTGATACATATAATCATGCATTTGGAAGTACGATTGGCGGTTTGAACAGTACATTTATGAGAAACCTTTGGGCCAATAATGTGGCACGCAATCCTTCTGTTGGAATGTATGGCGATTTTGGCTTTGTAAACAATGTGGTCTTTAACTGGTGGAATCGCTCTGCTGATGGTGGCGACAACAATTCTTACTTCAACTTTATTAATAATTATTTCAAGCCTGGTCCAATAACGCCAAAAGATAAACCAATCAGCCACCGTATTTTAAAACCTGAATCGGGCAGATCTCATAAAGATACCCTGATGTTTGGTAAAGCTTATGTTTCCGGAAATATCATGGATGGTAATGAAAAAGTTACAAACGATAATTGGGCCGGGGGTGTACAAATAGAAGACATACCCGATGCGGGCAAATATACTGCTGCTATCAAAGCAGATGAACCATTTGCGATTGCAAAACTATCAGTGATGAGTGCTGATGATGCTTACAAGTATGTGCTGCAACATGCCGGTGCCTCTCTTCCCAAAAGAGATGCGGTAGATAAAAGGGTAATTGAAGATGTCAGAACAGGCAAGATTACCTATAGCACCGATGCAAAGCCACAGCCCAAAAGCCCTTTTATCAAGCGCCGTTTGCCTGCTGATTCTTATAAATACGGGATCATCAGTGATATAAGCCAGGTAGGCGGTTATCCCGAATATAAGGGCACTCCTTATAAGGATTCAGATAATGACGGTATACCGGATGAATATGAATTGAAACACAAGCTTAATCCAAAAGATGCAAGCGATGCATCGAAATATCGGCAGGATGGTTACACAAATATTGAAGAATACCTGAACAGTCTCGTTAATATAAACGATGTAAGACCGTCCATAAAAAAATAGGATTTAATTTTAAGATACCACTTTTTGAAGCAGACGATTAATGAATACAAAAAAGAATGCAGTAAAGCAACATAAAACCTTGATTTTTAATTTACGATGGCCATACTATTGCTTAGTATGGCTGTTTGTTTTTATTACAAGCTCCTGTTGTGTTTTAG
>JBIQMJ010000371.1:0-4382 GCA_044463445.1 Segetibacter koreensis | reverse complement strand
GCAAAACTGGAACACACTTCTATCGAACATAAATTTATTGACGAACTAAAAGGAACAGAGCATTTAAAAGGAGAGTACAAATTAAGAGAAGTAAAAACAAGAGTGAATCAAAACGTTTTTAGACAAATTGTAATTGCCAACTATAATGGCAAATGCGCAATTACCGGAATTGATATTCCAGATTTATTATTGGCAAGTCATATTATTCCTTGGAGTAAAAATGAACAAGAAAGATTGAATCCGGAGAATGGAATTTGCCTATCACCATTATACGATCGGGCTTATGATAAAGGCTACATTGGCATCAATGAAAAGTTTGAGATTATCCTATCTCCTTTATTAAAAAAGAAACACGAACAAGACTATTATGAAAGATATTTTTCTCCACTGCAGGATTCAAAAATTATGATGCCGCAAAAATATTATCCGAAGAAAGAGTTTTTAAGGTTTCATTTGGAGGAGATTTTTAAAAGTAAATAAATCGAAAAATTAAATTAACTTTTCAAGAGCCAAGATTTGACATTAGAAAAAAGAAATTTATGGCGAATAAAAATATATCTAAAATTAGCCTTTCAAAAAAATACTTAAGAGATGGCCGTGCCCCTGTTCCAGAGAAGGAAAGCATATCAAAAGTAATGAGTGCAAACAAAGCCAAGAATACAAGACCAGAAATAATTTTAAGGAGCGCTTTGTGGAAGCAAGGACTGAAGGGTTATAGGCTCCACCCCAAAAATATTCCGGGAAAGCCTGATATTACCTTTAGAAAAAAAAAGATAGCTGTTTTTGTAAATGGATGTTTTTGGCATCGTTGTCCTTATTGCAAACTAACTCTCCCAAAAAGCAATCGCGAGTTCTGGAGTAAAAAATTTGAAACAAATATCAAAAGAGATAAAAAAAAGATTATCGAATTAAAAAAGATTGGATGGCGAACATTTACGATTTGGGAGTGTGAAATAAACAATAATATTTTATATATTGTGAACGAGTTAGAAAAAGTTTACCATAACAACTTTCTATTTTAGTATTTTACCAAATGAATGATCTAACAATTCTTGATTTTTTTTGTGGGGCAGGTGGTTTTTCTGAGGGTTTTAGACAACAGGGTTTTCATGTCGTTGCTGGTTATGATCATTGGAGGCCTGCCGTCGATACTTATTCCCATAATTTTGGTACAGGAAAAGGTTTTAATAAAGATATAAAAGATTTTAAAGAAAGTATAACAGAAATAGAAAAGTTGCCGGATACAGATGTGATACTGGGTAGCCCACCATGTGTAACATTTTCTTCTTCGAATATTTCCGGACAAGCCGATAAAAAATCGGGAATTGAATTAACTCAAATCTTTTTAAGGATAGTAGCAGTTAAAAAGTGGAAAAAGAATTCCAAGTTAAAAGCTTGGTTTATGGAGAACGTCCCAAGTTCTATCAAACATCTTGCGGCAGAATATACATTTGAAGAATTAGGTTTAACTGAATGGGCGATCAACAATAAGATAGGTAAATCTAAAGTGGCTATTAAATTAGAAGGGAACCAAAAGATTATAAACTCTGCAAATTATGGTTGCGCACAAAACCGAAAAAGAGTTATTGCAGGAGAAATTATTTCTAAAAACAGATTGACCACTCCTAGATCTACTCACAGTTCAAATGAGGAAGATAATTTAATTCCGTGGGTAAGCTTGAAAGAAATTATTAGAGCATTACCTAAACCAACGAACCCTAAATCTTATGTAAAGACAAAGGATCCTAATTATCAAAGTCTATCAATTCCTCTTATAAGTTTGTCAGATCACTTTTATGATACGGGATTGTATGCGTGTGAGTGGAAACAGTCAGCATTTTTGAAAATTAATCATCCATACATGGGTAAAATGAGTTTCCCAGAAAACTTAGACAAACCCAGCAGAACGGTAACCGCCACAAAAATAGGGACATCACGAGAAGCACTAATTTATAAATCTGAATTTAATAGATCAGGGGATGGCGAATATCGTACTCCTACTGTTAGAGAAGCAGCTTGCATTATGGGGTTTCCTATTACATTTCAATTTTTAGGAAGCGAGGGAACTAAGTGGAGGTTAGTTGGCAACGCGGTATGCCCTTCCGTTTCCAGAGCTTTTGCATCAGAGCTTTTAAAACAATTAAATCTACCGAAAAGCAAAATAATTTTGCAAACGAAAGGATTTACCGAAAATGACAATTTAAATACTTTTACGGAGAAGGATTTTCAGTCACCACCAATCAGAAATAAAGGGTCTAGATTTAGAAGACATCCTTTTAAGGATGGAAATATGACTGTTACACTTTCGAATTACGATATTGATAAAAATGAAAAAACTATTTCGAAATGGCTTACTTCCGTTCAGTATGGTAATGGAGAAGGTTTTCCAACCTATAACTACCAAGATGGATTTTATAAAAGTATTGAACCATTAATTAGCAAAATCAAACACGGGGAAGCATTTCTTAAGATAATAAATAATGGTTTTTGTGAAAAAATTGCAACGAAATCCATGCTTCAAGAAATGTATGAACTACAAAGATCAAAAGACGGTTTTTTAGAACCAACTGAATTAGTAGATGAGGTAAGGAGCGTAATAGAAAAACTTGGAATTAAGAAAGAAGAATATATTCAAGAAGATAAAATTATATTCATTTATAAAAAAGCCGTTCCTATCAAACAGCTGTTTGCACTGTATGCAATAAATAAGATATGCTCAAGTTGCAATTAATAAATAATAAGCAACCATTATTGTTATGCAAAAAAGTTTATTAACAAATATGATAGACATAATTAAGAAAGAGATTTATTAAAAACATGAACTGCATCAATTGATAATTCTAAAATATGCCAGTTAGATTTCATCCAACAAACCCTATTGACGCATTAGAGGGTATTATTACAAAAGAAGACGGTTCTCCATTGTTTGGTGAAATTGATATTTACCGAAAACTATGGAAGGACTTAAATAAAAGTAATTTGGAGTGGGACATATGGCACGATCTTAAAATTCCAGAACATTCAAATAATTTTAATTATTACAAAAAAACAAGTTCACAAATTGACTTTTTAATTCTTTGTAAGTATGGAATTCTTGTTTTAGAAGTAAAAGGGGGTGCAATTTCAACCAGGGACAACACTTTCTACTATGGAAAGCATTTTGAAATCCCAATGAAACAAAACCCTTTCAAACAAGTTGAGGGATATAAATACACTCTAAAAGACAATATTCTTAACAATGTAAAAGGATGTTTCTTTTGTGATGCAGTTGCCTTTCCTCATGTTGATTATCCCTTTGAGTCAAAGTTAATTGATAAGAATCTGTTATGGTCATCTTTTATCTCTAATCAGTATAGTGATTCAATAGAGAAATTTTTGATTAGTGTTTTTGAATATTCAAAAAATAAGCATAAAAAACACTTTAGGATTTACGGAGAAATTTCTCCAAATGAATACTCTACAATAAAAAAAATACTTAGTCCAATTATTGGAGATAGAAACCATACCAATTCAATAAATACTATAGAGTGGCTAGGGATCCAAAATGTGGAAATCCTCGAGGGGCTTTATAAAAATCAAAGAATATTACTTGAAGGACCGCCAGGGTCAGGCAAAACTACGATCGCTAAAGCTTTCATTGACAAACAGGTTAATAAAAATGGGATTTATGTATGTTGGAATAACCTTTTAATGTACTACACAAGATCAATTTTAAATGAGAGACAACTTTCAAGTAATGTTGAAGTGACAACTTTCTTTAAATTTTTTCAAAAGCGAAATTCAAGTATTGATTACAAGCAATTATCATCTTTTAGCGAAGATGAATTTTATTATTTAGTAAAGGATACAATAGAAAAACTTGAAAGGGAGAATAGGCTTAATCCATATGATTTCATTGTAATTGACGAAGCGCAGGATTTGTTTGATAGAGGACTGGATATATTCATAAACAAGTATTCAGGATTTAATGGTAATGGACTTACAAACGGAAATTCATTGGTTCTTTATGATATCGACCAAAGCTATTCATCTAGCGGTAGAAATGTTTCGGAAATTGCTGATTTAATATCTGAATACTTTTCCCATTTTAAACTTAACGAAGTTAAAAGAAGTGCACAAAATCCTGATATTCGAAAATTATCATCAGAAATTTTAGAAAATCCCGAATTATTAGATGCTAATGATTTTGAAAGGGAATTTTCAAATATTCCAGTTAGACGGCACAAAACATTGCTAGATGTAAAATCACATATCGTAAAAAATATCTTAACACCAATTAGAGAAACTGACTCTTCATTAAAAGGACAAGATTCTGTTATTCTTATTGAATCAACATTTTTAAAAGGTGAATATAAAGGAAAAGAAGATTTACGTGAATTACT
>JBIQMJ010000370.1:0-4423 GCA_044463445.1 Segetibacter koreensis | reverse complement strand
GGCAATGGAACATTTACCGATCAATGTAAGGATTATTTTAAACATACTGCTTATAATGCCATGGGGGCAGATGTCGTTGATATTAACAATGATGGGTTAAGCGATATAGTTGAGTTGGACATGAACCCCGAAGACAATTATCGGAAAAAAACAATGATGAATGCGGGAAACTACCAGGCGAATTTGAACAACGAATTCTATAATTACCAATATCAATATGTTAGAAATATGCTGCAATTAAATATGGGAAGCAGTATAGGTAGAAACGATTCATTGATGCATCCCGTTTTTTCTGATATAGGGTTTTATTCAGGAGTTGCTGAAACTGATTGGAGTTGGACACCTCTCGTAGCCGATTTTGATAATGATGGCAACCGTGACTTAATTGTTACTAACGGGTTTCCCAAAGATATAACGGATCATGACTTTATGGTTTACCGAAATTCAGCATTTGGTATGAATGATAAAAAAAAATTACTATCACAGATCCCTGTAGTTCAAATTCCTAATTACGCTTTTAGAAATAATAGTAATCTCAAATTCTCAAATGTTACCAAAGAGTGGGGTTTAGATCAACCTTCATTCTCGAATGGCGCAGTAGCAGTAGATTTGGACAACGATGGTGACCTTGATTTAGTTATCAATAATATTGATGGAGAGGCTATGATCTATGAAAATACACAAAATGACAAAATTGGGGATTCTCATCATTATTTAAAGGTTTCCCTGCAAGGGGATTCACCCAATAGGGATGCTTTCGGTTCCTGGTTAAAAATTTATTATAAAAATCATAAGCAAGTATATGAAACGAATCCGGTCAGGGGATATATTTCCTCCGAGCCAAGCGTAACTTTTTTTGGATTAGGTAACACTACCTTGATTGATTCTCTAATAGTTATATGGCCTAATAATAAATTACAAAAGCTGTTAAATGTAAAATCAGATCAGCTCCTTAAGATTAAACAGTCGGAAGCCCATCAAATGTACTCGTGGAAACAATCTGAGGTCGACAATGGCGCTCTGTTTAAAGAGATAACTGACTCTCTTGATTTAAACTATATCCAAAACCAAAAAGACGTGAATGATTTTGCCATACAACCATTATTGCCTCATAAGCTTTCGCAATATGGACCACAATTGGCTGTCGGTGATTTGAACGGCGATGGTCTTGATGATATCGTAATTGGAGGTTCAAGCGGCCGTAGCGCAGAAATTTATTTCCAAAAAACAAATGGAAAATTTGAGAGAAAGGATCTTTTTGATAGCTCTTCTGCCGTCAAGAAACTTTCTAATGACACGGGCATTCTTCTTTTTGATGCTGATGGAGATCATGACCTTGATATGTACATTTGCAGCGGAGGGTTTGAGCAAAAGCCCGGTTCACCAAGTTACCAAGACAGGCTTTATATAAATGATGGTAAAGGCAATTTTAAACTTGATTTGACGGCACTACCAAGAAATTATAGCAGTAAATCCTGCGTTCGCGCCATCGATTATGATAAAGATGGCGATTTGGATTTGTTTGTTGGTGAAAGGGTGAGGCCGTGGAACTATCCCAAAAAAGTCTCCGGAATCTTATTACGCAACGATACAAGAAATGGAATTGTAAAATTTACTGATGTAACTTCAAATATTGCTCCTGATCTAAAAAATATTGGACTTATTTGTGACGCAGTTGTTTCTGATTATGATAATGATGGGTGGCCTGATCTAATTATTGCGGGAGAGTGGATGCCAATTACTTTTCTTAAAAATGACCATGGTAAGTTTATTAATAATACGAAAAGGTCTGGTATTGGGGACAAGTATGGTTGGTGGAATTGCATCACAGCAATTGATATTGACAAGGATGGTAAAACAGATTATATAGCGGGTAATCTCGGAGAAAACTCTTTTTTTAGTAATGATGAAAGGTTTCCAATTAACAATTATTTTAACGATTTTGACAACAATGGAACATTTGAGAGTATAACAACAAAATTTTTGAAAGCCCAGAATGGATCCTATAAAGAGTATCCAGTAGAAAGTCGGGATGAACTAATGGATCAATTGCCGGTATTAAAGAAGAAATTTCCAACTTATAAAAGCTTTGCTGTTGCAACAATTACTGATATTTTTTCCAAAACCCAATTGAATAATTCTCAAAAATCGCATGCAAATTATTTTGCATCTTCCTACATTCATAATCTTGGAAATGGGAAATTCGAATTGAAGCCACTTCCAGCACAGGCCCAAATGGCGCCTATTTTTAATGTTGTTTCAGGCGATTTTAATAATGATAACAAACCTGATATTATGTTATGCGGAAACGACTATGGATATGAGGTTTCAAATGGAAGACTTGATAGTTTTGATGGTCTTGTATTAATCGGCGATGACAAAGGCAATTTTAAACCACTTTCGATAAGACAAAGTGGTATTTATATCCCAGGGGATGCAAGATCATTTATTGATTTAAAAAATAAAAAAGGCAATAATATTTTTATAGTCAGCCAAAATAAAGGTAGTATAAAAGCTTTTTTACTAAACTAATAAATTCCTTGCCGGATACCGGAAGTTGACGTTTTATTAAAAAGGTTACCCAGCTTACCTTCGATGCGGACAAATTTTATTACCATCAGACATCCATCACGGTAGAATTAAAATTAAGATGTAGAAGAATTATTGCTGACATCAGATAAAAGCAGGAGCACTTTTCATTCTATACAAAAAAAATTGTTGCGAATTTGTTGCGCTATTCGTTGTAACGTAAGTAAATACTCACATCCTTACTTTCTGTATCGGCAAATAATTAATATTTTATTTTGAATTTTAATTTCAGCCCCAAAGAATTCAATTTCTTTTTTAGATTATGATTGTACGATGAGATCTTTACTGCCAAATGAAATCTCTTTTCCCATAATTCCCTTCTTTTCATATTTAGCTACTATGCTCAGACCAAGAGAAGGAAGATTCAATTTCATAGTCCTGTTTTTGACAAGCAATATCTGGCCATTCATTAAATAGGAGATTTCCTGGTTTTCATTTCCGGTGGCAATTTGGATTTTTTCAATATTTATTTCTTCATGATATTTTGTAAAATCCCTCATAGCAATGATTTCTTCATCCTTAATGGTTGCCGGGTTGCCTTTCCAATAAAGCAAGCTGATTATGCCACTGATCTCTTTAATTAATTTATAAATATTTTCTTCGGAAGTTTTTACGAAAACGTAAGATTTAAAAAGAGGCTCGCTCAACACAGTGTTTCTAAATAACTGCTTATATTGCTTGTGGGTAAGCGGACAATAATTTTCAATATTTCTTTTCGTAAGAGAAAGTGACACTTTTCTTTCGCAGTGTAGCTTTGTGTACACTGTGTACCAATTATTCTGCATTTTAAATAGTTTAAAATTTGCAGTAATTCGTAGGATTGTTATTTCTACATTAAAAAGATAAGTCTATGAAAATATTTCTATCTTTTTAATATAAGGGTTTAGTTTTTCTTTTAAGACACTTCTATTCCAATAGCATGCCAATAAGTTGATTTGCTTGGATTTATGTTTGAATTAGTTGATAAACCTGTCAAACATTTTTTTTTAGAATATAAAATTAAGTAAGTTTTTATGATTTTGCGAAAAAAATTCTACATTCTCTTCCCTTTCTTCTCTACAATTAAGTATTAAATAAAAATATATATATAAATTTCCCTTCCCTGTAAAAGTCAACTTCTGCAAAAATTGTACATATCCAAAAATGAAAATTCAAATCATTTATCGATTTACTGCCAATCTTATGAAAAAACGGGCTAAAATTCAATAGATCAGCACCATATAATTTTTGCCCGATTAGTTTATTTTTACATCATTCCATTGTAAAGATTATGATTAGCCCCGCTTCCTTACTTCAGATTTTTAAATTTTCTTCTGTGCCTGCTGTGGTTTTATTACCAGATGCACCGGAGTTTTCCATTTCCGAAACCAACTTTTCTTTTTTAAAAGTTTTCAACTTAAAAAATGAAGACTTCCAGGGAAAAAGTATTTGTAAACTTTTTTCTGAAACAATTTTTTCTGAAATTCTTGTAGCTGATTTGACCGGCACTTTAGAGCAATTAATGAAAACGAAGGAGGTTCAAAAATTGTTTATTATGGATTCAGAATATTTTGAAGCCGTTCCCATTTTATCTGACGAAGGCATCATACAATTTATAGTGCTTTATTATTATTGTAATGTTCCTGGTAACGACGTCCAGGAAAAATTAATGGCAATTCAACATCTTGCCAAAATCGGGTATTGGACCTGTGACATCCAAAATGATAACTTGTTTTGGTCAGACGAGGTTTATTCTATTTTCGGATTAGATCCGCAAACCAACAAGGCAAGCAATGATCTTTTTTATAAAAGGCTTTGGCCGGAGGTTAGAGAATTTTTTTCCAAAGCAAAATCC
>JBIQMJ010000369.1:0-4452 GCA_044463445.1 Segetibacter koreensis | reverse complement strand
ATGAAGTAAGCATTCGGTTTCTTATCAATGTAAGAACCGCCTGTGTTTTGGTTATTGTTTTCAAGTGCAGTAAATATGTCCGATATGGAAATATTGTAACTTCTAACCCTGTCTATATTCAAAGCAATTTCGTATTGCTTTAAATACCCGCCAAAACTGTTCACTTCCGCAACACCAGGTGTGCCTAACAATTGTCTTCTTACAATCCAGTCCTGAATAGTACGCAGGTCCATTGCATTATATTTGTCTTCGTATCCTTTTTTGGCATGAACTACATATTGGTATATTTCACCTAATCCCGTAGAAATAGGTGCCATTTCCGGCAATCCTAATCCTGGTGCAATGGAATTTTTAGCCTCGGTAATCCGTTCTGACACTTGCTGACGCGCCCAATAAATATCGGCATCATCATGAAATATTACCGTAACCACTGAAAGCCCAAAACGGGAAATAGAACGCACTTCCTCAATTTCAGGAATGGTAGCCATTGTTTGTTCTACAGGAAAAGAAATAAACTGCTCTACTTCCTGGGCGGCAAGCGAAGGGCTTACTGTAATAATTTGAACCTGGTTGTTGGTAATATCGGGTATAGCGTCAATAGGTAGCTTTGAAGCGCTCCACGTCCCCCAAATAATAAGGGCAATGGTAAAAATCCCGATTATCAATTTGTTTTTTATTGAAAAATCAATGATCTTATTTAGCATGTTTTAAAGAGAATTAATATCTAGTCACGAGCTGGTAGTATCTAATGATTATAGCTATAGTTGCGCCTATCATTAAAATGGCCAGGATGATTATAGTGATAAGTCTAATAACCTGAACCTTGGTCGTGAAGAAACTTTGTGTTTCTTTTTACTAAATTTTGTTGTCAAAATTGGCGTATGTAAAAAATGAAACAGGATTGCCTGTTTAAGCAAATAAAAAAATAAGCTTTTGGGAGAGACTATTATGCCAATTGAGGTGGTTGCCAGATAGACAATGAAATCTCTTTAATAGGAGATGAATAGACAGGATTATAACTTTTTATTAATTCAGGTTTAACCAGAATTGATTTCGATATATATTGTGGAATGGGGGAACCTGTACAGCATGAACAACTGCAGAATGGTGAACAGGCATCACTTAACGGATTTTCCTGCTGATGAGATGGATTTGTTATCTCTGTCCTTACTTTGCCATTCATTGCATTTGCATCAGTACATGGCATTACGCTAAGTACGAAAATTACAAGAGCTAATATGGAGGCTATAAATTTCAAAGTTTTGCAAAGGTATATAATGTGATTTATAAAATGAAAATCAAATTTGAATGCAAGAGATTTTAATAAAACTTTTTCAAAATTTATTTATACACAACAGGATTGGTTCATCTGTATTGGCGGGCAAGGCACAGTGCCATAACTACAAAAGACACAACAATCGCCTTCCTTAGGCTTTAAAATAGTTTCACAGTTCGTGCACTTATAAAAATACTGGCAGGCATCGGTAGGCATTGTTTCTTCATTTTGAAAACCGCAATCCGGGCAGGTAATGGTTGACTGTAATGTTATTGTATTTTCCATTTAGTTTAATTTTGTTTCAGTTACTTTATATCCTGTTGAATTTATTGCTTTTGTTATTTCAGCAATACTTGTTTTCGAATTGTCGAACTGAACTATTGCATTTGCATTTTGATAGGATGCTTCCGACTTTAAAATCCCCTGTAGCTTATTAACTTCATGTTTCACTTCTTCCGTGCAGCCTTCGCAACTCATACCACTGATTTTAAATTCGGCTGATTGAATATTTGATTTTTCAACAAACACTATTTGCGTTTCTGCCCTAGGAAAAAATATTTTTGAATAATATGGAAACGAAATCATTACGGCTGCAAAAATGGTTATTACCAAGAGAAATGTTTTTGACTGAATAAACTTTGGTTTCCCATCTACAGCAACAATCATCAGTAGCTTTTGGTTTTAATTTCAGATACCATGCAAAGGCCAATGCTATAATTGATAAGCCAATTAAGTAAGGCCGTGCAGGTTCGATCCAGGAAAAGGAGACTGCTATACTGCTAGTTCCTGCAAATAAAGCAATTACGGGAGCGATACAACACAGAGACGCAGCAAATGCTGAAATAAGGCCGGCACTTGTAAATTTGGCAGTTGATTTTAGAGGTATCATATTGCTTCCAGTTTTTGAGTTTGTATATTAATATGTCTGAAGAAAGGTTTTAAAATTTTCAGGTTTTCCTTGGTAAGAGAATAATAAATAGTTTGTCCTTCTTTCCTGGTTTCAACTATGTTGCCATCCTTTAATTTCCTTAGATGTTGTGATACAGCCGGAACACTCATTCCCAAAATATCGGAAAGATCACAGGGGCATAATTCCTTTTCTTCTTCCAATAAATAAAGAATTTTTAACCTTGCTTCATTACCGGCTAAAGACAGAATATTAGATAATTGATTAAAAGACTTCTGAGCAATTTTCAGAGTAGTTTTACAATTTTTTATTTGCTCCTGGTCGGCAAATAACCTGATGCAAGTATTATTGTCCATCTGACAAAGTTAATAGAAATAATTATTTAAGCAAATGCTTAAATAAGGTTATTGTAGTATCTTCAATAAAAAAATAAAATAAAAAATTGTTAGGTTGCCACCCCTGTGGCACATTACTTTTGCTAGTATCTATAAATTAAACATATGTTACCAACTGAATTAACAGGTAATTTAAAAAAAAGACTTTCTACAGTCAGAGGTCAGATTGAAGGCATTTTAAAGATGATGGATAACGATACCGACCTTGACAAAATATTGGTGCAATTCAAAGCTGCTGATCAGGGCTTACAAAAGGCACACTATTTACTGATGGATGAAGTTTTTAGAAAAAGCCTTGCATTAAAGTTAGTACAGGTAATGAATGCTTGTCCCGGAAACTGCCAGGACGCGGAAAAAATAGAATACATGAAACAACAATTTCCGATGCTTGAATTTGACCAACTAACTACCAAAATTAAAGAAATCAATGCTATAGATAAGCGGTTAGAAGAGTACAATAAAAATAATTCTAAAAAAGATTAGGAAGACACCCCCCTTACCATCCGACCTTTGTTTTATAATTAAAACTTTAAAGGTTATGGAAAATCAAAATAAAAGAAAGATTGAGTTATTTACTGCGGGTTGTGTTGTTTGTGAACCTGTAGTAGAAATGGTTAAATCTATGGCTTGCAGTTCTTGCGAGGTTATTATTTACAACCTGTCGCAACCGCGTGAAACCAATGAGTGCCTCCAAAAAGTTAAAACCTATGGCATTAAAGCTTTGCCTGCAATTGCTGTAAATGGTGAACTTTTATCATGCTGTCAGAATAAGGGAGTATCCGAAGCAGAACTAAGGAGTGCAGGAATTGGTCAACAGGTTTAATACGTAGCGTTAGTTATTTAAAAAATTCAAGTGACTGACGCTTCTTTATTAAATCAATCTTAATTTTTTTTAAAATTAATCTTAATAATTATGGCATTAGAAAGTGTTCAAATGAAAGTTTCAGGATTGATGTGTTCCTTCTGCACTATGAGTGTAGAAAAGGCATTGAAACGTAATCCTGCCATTAAAAGCGTGATGGTTAACCTTGTTCATGGTATTGTATTGGTAGAAGCGGATACTGCTAAAATGAGCCGTGAACAACTGGCTGTGGCTGTGGAAAAACTGGGTTATAGTGTTTCATCTACCGAAGTGCAACAATATAAAACTGACGAAGATGTTTTTCATTTAATAAAACAACGGGGCACTATTGGAATGGTGGCTTCTGTAATTGATTTATTGGTTGATCCTTTAAATCTCTTTGGCTTGCTTCAACAATATCGTGCATGGTTTAGTTTGGCCGTTGCTGCTTTTGTATTGTTTTGGGTTGGATATCCGATTTTACGAAAAACTATTATGGCTATAGGGCAAAGGGTAATTAATGCCAATGTATTATTATCTGCCGGTGCCTGGGGTTCTTTTATCGTAGGTGTCTCTTCTCTTTTCAATCCTGCATTACCAAACTTTTTACCGGTAGCTGCCTGGTTAATGTCACTTCATCTGTTCTTTGCATATTTCAAATTAGATACCCGTAAAAAAGCATCTGATGCAGTTAGAAAGTTGATTAATCTGCAACCTGCTAAAGCAAGGGTTTTGAGAGGGGAACTTTTTGTTGATGTATTAACCAAAGATGTATTGGTAGGGGAAGTTATTGAGGTTCGCCCCGGTGAACGCATCCCTTTAGATAGTGTTGTATTGAATGGTAATGCAAGTGTTGACGAAGCAAGTTTTACGGGCGAAAGCATTCCTGCAATAAAAGAGGTCGGAGATAGCGTAATTGGTGGCTCTTTAAATCTTGATGGTGCCTTACAAATAAAAGTTTCTAAAATCGGACAGGATAGTTTTCTAAGCCAGATAGTGAGTTTAATGAGCCGGATTGCCGAAAAGAAACCAC
>JBIQMJ010000368.1:0-4482 GCA_044463445.1 Segetibacter koreensis | reverse complement strand
TTCACATCGGGGAATTGTGAGGGTTGATGAAATTCAAGTTTATCCAACTCATGTTGACGTCAACATAGTTGATGGATTAGAATTGGATATTGATGCATTTAAGAAGTCAAAACCGGAATATGCAAATGCCGAATTTGTTTTAGAAAATGGAAAGTACATCTGCGGTGTGGAGACTGAAAAAATGTCCAAGTCAAAATACAATACGGTTAATCCAAATGACCTAGTTGATAAATACGGTGCGGATACTTTTCGTATGTATGAAATGTTTCTTGGTCCCGTAGAACAAAGCAAACCGTGGGATACCAAAGGCATTGAAGGCGTTCATCGTTTCTTAAAAAAATTATGGCGGTTATTTTTTAACGAAGAAAAAGGGCCAATCTGGACTTCATCGGCTCCCTCTCCTTTGGAGAGTGCGGGGGGAGAGGCCACTCCCGCAGAATTGAAAGTGCTTCATAAAACGATCAAAAAAATTGAAGAAGATACAGAACGGTTTTCTTTCAACACGGCTGTCAGTGCATTTATGGTGTGTGTGAATGAACTTTCTGATTTGAAATGTAATAAGAAAGAGATTCTGCAACCGTTGCTGATCTTATTAACTCCTTATGCCCCGCATATTGCTGAAGAATTGTATCACGCTTTGGGAAATACGGATTCTGTTTTAGATGCAGATTATCCAAAGCTTGAAAATAAATACCTGGTTGAATCTGAGAAGGAGTATCCTGTTTCCATCAATGGAAAATTAAGGACCACTATGGTGATTTCCCTTGATGCTGCTCAGCCGGAAGTAGAGAAAATGGTATTGGAAAATGATATCGTACAAAAATGGATAGAAGGGAAATCTCCTAAGAAAATCATTTTTGTGAAAAATAAAATGGTGAATGTGGTGGTGTAAATAGTTAACCAACAAATAATGCCATTTCTTATTTTTATCAGTCGGGTAAGTTGAAAACTGTTTGCATCTTAAGCATTACGATGAAGATTTGACTGCTATTTTTGCATGCTATTATTTTTTAAATGAAGCATTACTTCCGACTTTACCTGAATTCTTACAGGGGGTTATCCCGTCCGTCATGGATGTTATCTGCAGTAATGTTGATTAACAGAATTGGCGCTATGGTATCGCCATTCCTGGGAGTGTATATGGTTGCCGAACTTAAATTCACCCTCTCACAAACCGGCGTGGTATTGAGTTGCTTTGGCCTGGGTGCAATGGCAGGCTCCACTTTGGGAGGCTGGCTTACTGACAAAGCCGGGCACTTCAGGGTACAATTAAACAGTATTATTTTGTCTGTACCTATCTTCTTTTTATTACCGCTCTTTAGAGATGTGTGGAGCTTGTCAATTGGGGTTTTTGTATTAAGCACGATTACCGAAACTTTCAGGCCGGCGAACTCGGTCTCGATAAGCGTGTATGCCAGGCCCGAAAATATTACCCGTTCCTTTTCCCTTAATAGAATGGCTGTTAACCTGGGATTTTCAATAGGGCCTGCATTAGGTGGAATATTAGCGGCCATATCTTTTAAATTATTATTTTATGGTAATGGAGTCACTGCTTTACTGGCCGGATTATTATTTTATTTTTATTTTAAAAATCTTCCGGTCAATAAAAACAATGCGCTTTTACATCATACAAATAATGCACAAAAAATAAAGGCCGGCATATCTCCATGGAAGGATAAACCTTTCCTGATGTATAACTTGTTTTGTTGTTTGTATAGTATTTGCTTTTTTCAGTTGTTGAGCACTTTGCCTCTGTTTTATAGAAAGGTTCATCATCTAAGTGAAGGGAAAATTGGATTGGTTTTGGCATCCAACGGATTGGTTGTATTTCTGTTAGAAATGCTGATAGTGCAGATTGCGGAAAGGAATTTTCGTCCATCATCAGTAATTCCACTGGGTGTATTTTTAGGCGCTTTCTCTTTTTTGATTCTGCTTGTGCCTTCAGGATTGTGGGTTTTATTTTTGTCGATGTTTATAATGAGCCTGTCAGAAATTTTGGCGATGCCATTTATTGCAACGGTTACGGTTAAACGCGGTTCAGCAGATCGCAAAGGCGCTTATATGGGTTTAAATGCGCTGTCAGTTTCATCGGCATTTGTTTTTTCGCCATTGATTGGCACTTTTGTGGCAGAACATTTTGGCTTTTCAGTTTTATGGATAGGCACAGCTATCGTGGGAATTGCTACGGCATTGGGATTTAAATGGGTTTTTCGTAGATTCTGATGAAAAGTGATTCGCGTAAAAAAAATAAATTTTATTTTAGGGTATGCATTAACGTTATACTACTATTCGAAAATAAAAATCCTGCTTAAAAGTTTGTTTACTGATTATCCATATATTTTAAACGACTATTTCACTTCCGGGGGAAATTAATTTTCTAAAAGTTTTTTACCGCCTCTCCCAAATCAAATACCCGTGCTCTCCCGTTTAATTTGGATTGAATGATGCTGCTGCCTGCGGCGCTTCGGAAGCCTGCTTCGCAATGAACTACAATTGGCTTTCCCAACGGAATTTCATTAACACGTTCTCTTAATTCATATAATGGGATCTTAATAGAATTTTCAAAAGTATTTTTTGTTTTCACCTCAGAAGGATTGCGGATGTCCACAATAGTGAAGGCTTCTTTGTTATCTCTCAATTCTTTGCTATCAAAATAAGGGGTGACCAGATCTCCAATGTTTCCTTCGATGCCCAACTCGATTTGAGATTCATAACCAATCTTTGCAATACGCGCAATCAATTCATTCAATACCGTTTCATTTTCCGCTACCAGGTAAAATTTTTCTCCGGGGGCTACCAGGCTTCCCAGCCATGTTTCAAAACTGTTTTCTCCCATCAGGTTGATCGCATTTTTTAAATGGCCTTTCTTAAATTTCTCTTCAGGCCTGCTGTCTATAATCACCAGTGAAGAATCCTGCAAAGCTTTAGTATCTACATTTTCTGCTTTTATCTTTTTTACGCCTGCAATACTTTCCGAAATTTTTTTTGCTCCTTTTTTATTCAATCCTACTTCATAGGGAAAATATTTTGGAACAAAAGGCTGATCAGCTAAAAGATGTTCCACAAATTCATCTTCACTCAAATCCTGCAAGCTCCAGTTGCTCATTTTTTCGGTGCCCATATTACTTGAATTTTGTTGGCTCAACCCTTTACCACACAAGCTCCCTGCCCCATGAGCCGGATAAAGGATCACATCATTTTCAAGAGGAATAAATTTATCGCGAAGAGAATGATACATTTTTACGGCCAGTTTTTTCTTAGCCATTGTGATTGAACCTGCCAGTTCCCTTAAATCCGGCCGGCCGCAATCCCCGATAAAAAGAGTATCTCCTGAAAATACGGCATGCTCTTTCCCCTTTTCATCCTCCAATACAACACTGATGCTGTCGGGTGAGTGGCCGGGAGTGTTCAATGCTTTTAAAGTAACTTCCCCCAAACGAATGGTATCTCCTTCATCAAATGCCTGGTGAGGATATTCAGCGCCCAGCAATCTGCTAACATAAATTGTGGCTCCTGTAGTCTGATGAATTTCCAAATGGCTGCTGGCAAAGTCTGCATGAGGATGAGTTTCAATTACCGCCTTGATTTCAGCATGATTTTCTGAAGCAAAATTATAATATGGCTGCGGATCTCTTGAAGGGTCAATAAGCGCTATCTCTCCCTTGCTTAAGATCGCATAAGAATAATGTGCTAAATTTTTATCTTCAAATTGTTTTATTTCCATATCCCTATTTTTAAAATGAATGCAAAGTTAGGATCCCCGCTGGGACTTAAAGGTTACTTTTGTTACATTTCTCCTTATTTCAGGGCTTTTTCAAAAAACAGCATTTTGATGGCAAGGATGATCAGCATTATGGCAAATAATTTTTTCAAAATGTCCTGCGGAATTTGGGTGGCATACCTTGCGCCGAAATATCCTCCGATAAAAAAGAACAGGGCCATTATCAAAGCGGGTTTTACTTCAACATATCCCTCTTTATAATATTGATAAGCTGCTAAAGCGCCAACGGGAAGAACCATCATGAGCAGCGCGGTTCCCTGGGCAGTTTGTTGTGAAAATCCCATGAAAAAGACCAGTGCCGGAATTATTATGATGGCTCCGCCAAGACCCAATAAACCACTTAATAATCCCGCGGTTATTCCAATAAGGGCAACGATGATCAGATGCTGTATTTCCATGAAATTATATTTTGATTTGGTCAATAAATATTGGCAAATTTCCGTTAAAAAAAACAGCCCTTCTGTTATTTTTGTTACATAGGATTTCAAAAAAAATCAGATCATCCAACAGCCACGCTGAAAATACTGTAGGCAATGATGACCAAAACGACCAATGAAATCGTGACATACAAGTAATCCTTTTCAAAGAGGAACCCTATCACGGAAAATATTACGCGCGAGATGGGAGTGGCTATCAATAATAGCAGTCCGAGTTGAATTATTGATAGGCTATCATAATGGAGGACTCCGTTAAAGATTTGT
>JBIQMJ010000367.1:0-4488 GCA_044463445.1 Segetibacter koreensis | reverse complement strand
TTTTTATTCCCGTTGGGGAAAGGATTTTTTTAAAATTCTGTATGATGCTTCGTTAACGCTGGAACAAAAGTTTTGTATGATTGAGGCATTACCAGGAGAAAAGAATGCAAAACAAAAATTATAATTTTTTGTTGATTTACTGTTGGAGAGTTTTCGGAAGCCATGAGGTTCATTGAATCATTCTTTCTGCTTTTTTCTCCACTTCTTCTTTCATTGCTTGTTTAAAATTGTCTAATTTATTTGAAAGTTCAGCATCGGAGATTCCCAAAATCTGTGCTGCTAATATTCCGGCATTTTTTGCAGCATTTAACGCTACAGTTGCTACAGGCACACCATTGGGCATTTGCAGGATTGACAGAATGGAATCCCATCCATCTATAGAATTCGAAGATTTTACGGGTACACCGATAACCGGCAAAGTAGTGATGGAAGCAATCATTCCCGGAAGATGGGCGGCGCCTCCGGCGCCGGCAATAATTATTTTCAAACCCCGGTCAATAGCAGAGGAAGCATATTCAACCATTCGCAATGGCGTGCGGTGCGCAGATACTATATTAATTTCAAAAGAAATTTCAAATTGTTTTAAAATGTCGGCTGCGGCCTGCATAATTTTGAGATCACTGTCGCTGCCCATGATGATTCCTACAACCGGTTGAGCGGATTTTGTCATTTTTTTATTTTGAGGGATTAAAGATAATATAAAAGCTGAAGGCAGAAGCGCAAAGCTGAATGTCAATCCTGAAAATGCCTGTCGCCTTTTGTATTAAGTGGATTGATTAAGGATTTGTTGCAATAAGTTGCTTGCTCAAATTCCCGGATGTTCATAGATAATATGGATATTTCAGGAAACATTTGATGTAGCCTTTCAATAATTTTTCTTGAAAGATTTTCTTTCTGTTCTATACTCCTGCCTTCCATTATGTTTCCAAATATGTGCAGAAAGCCATTTTTGTTTTTTCCTGTTTTATAATATTTGTAGGGATTGATTCGCACTTTTATATCGTTTTCAGCAAATAGCCTGGTTGCTTCGGCTGTGTCATAAACAGCTTGCATAATTTCATCAGGTTCTTTTTGAAGAATAATGTTTTCTGAGCATTCAATTATAAAATGTGGCATATGGTACTATTTAGATTTGGAAACAATACGGTTTTGAGTTCCCTGGTAGCCTTACAAATTAGCAATATCTCCGGATAATAAAGCCACCGTGGCTTCAGCCATTTTTGCCTGGTATAATGCATTGTACAAACGATTTCGTGCATCATTATAACTGATCTGAATTTGCCGGAGTTCTACCGATGTGATATTAAGCCTTTTGTATCTTTCAGTCGCTATGATTATATTTTCTCTTGCAAGCACCAGATTATTTTGTTCAAGATCAATAGATTTCAATGCATTGTTATAATTGATATAAGCGTTGTTCAAATCTGTTTGAAGATTATTTTTCGTTTGATCAATTGCTATTTGTTGATCTTTTATTTGAATATCACGAATCTGCAATTGTTTTTTTACAACGATTCCACTGAAAAGCGGCATTGAAATTCCGACCGATCCTGAAGGACCATAGGTTTGATTGAAGAGGTTGAAACCTGCGCTGCTGCTATTTCTGGCAAAATTATAATAGCCATTTATATCAACCGAAGGAAGCCTCGCTGCATTGATTTCTTTTTTTTCCTGTTGTAAAATATAAAGCTGGCTATTTGCTAAAAGTATATCCGGATTTTCTTTTGAAATTTTATCCTGAACATCTGCATAGGCAGGCAATGGTAATAGAATGATCGTATCTACTACCTGGAATGCGGTGTCCGGCCTTTTGCCAAGCAGGTTTAATAGAGAAGCTTTGGAGGTAGCAATTGAATTTTGAAGGGCCAATAAGTTGGAACGTTGTTCATTTAAGTCTACCTGTGCCTGCAACACTTCATATTTTGCCCCGGTACCTATTTCAAATTTTCGCTGAGACAATTCATAGCGGTCATTGTACAAACTTATTTGCTCGAGCGTTGCTTTTTTTTGTTCGTTAAGAGAAACGATATTATAGTAAGAACTAATTACGTTATACACAGTTTCATTCAGATTTTTTCGGAATGAATATTCACCGTTTCGTTCCAACTCTTCTAATCTTTTTTTGGTAGCAAACATTTTCAGGCCATCAAAAATTTTCCAGTTCACTGCAAGGCCTGCATTTAAATTTTGAGAACTGTTTCCTTTTTTGGTGATCACCGTTCCATTACTCAATTTCTGCTGAAGATTATTGACTCCCACCTGTTTGGTAGCCGTCGCATTGATTCTCGGAATAAAGCCGGTGTTGGCCCAACTATTATTTATCGAACCAATTTCAATTTCATTTTTACTGATGATTACTCCATAATTATTTTCGATGGCCGTTTTTATAGCTTGATGCGCCGTCATTAAACTATCCTGTGCCTGCAACGACGAAATACAAAGAACTGTCAACCAAAAAAATGAAAATAAAATTTTACAAAAGCGCTTCATTCAGGGGTTTGTTTTTACGTGAAAGAAAACCATACATTGCCGGAACCACGTATAAAGTGAGGATCAGTGAAAAAAGAATGCCTCCTACAATTACGATTCCCAAAGGAATACGGCTTGTAGAAGCGTCTCCGATAGAAAGTGCTAAAGGCAGGGCACCCAAAGACATGGCGAGGCTGGTCATCAAAATCGGGCGCAACCGTAAATAGGCTGCCTCCACGACTGCATTAGTTTTTTCTAATCCAGCTTCTCGTTTTTGATTGGCAAATTCAACGATCAGTATCCCATTCTTCGTAACCAGTCCTATTAGCATGATCATACCGATCTGGGAAAATATATTGAAAGTCTGACCGAATATCCACAGAGTTAGTAATGCGCCTGCTAATGCAAGCGGAACAGTAATCATAATAATAAAAGGATCAACAAAGCTTTCAAATTGGGCCGCTAAAACGAGGTAGATCAGAACGAGGGCCAGCAAAAAAGCAAAAGATGTATTGCCCGAACTTTCAGAATAATCCCTGGAAGTGCCACTGAGCGCGGTAGTAAATGTATCATCCAATAATTTTTTGGAAATCCGGTCCATTTCTTTGATGCCATCTCCTATAGTCTTTCCCGGGGCAAGCCCTGATGAAATGGTGGCAGATTTATAACGGTTGAAGTGATAAATTGTAGGTGGTGCCGACGCTTCAGAGATGCTGACCAGGTTATCCAAACTTATATTTTCTCCCAAATTATTTTTGACCGATATTTTACTGAAATCATTGGGATCATCCCGATCGCTTCTTTCAACCTGCCCGAGAACCTGGTATTGCTTTCCTGATTTTAAAAAATAGCCAAGCCTCCTGTCACTATAGGCCAGTTCCAGGGCCTGGTTGATATCATCTACGCTAACGCCCAATTCACTTGCGCGAAGCCTGTCAATATTGATCCTTAATTCGGGCTTATTAAATTTCAAATCAGCATCCACCCCCTGCAGGATAGGGCTTTTTTTGGCCTCCTCTAAGAATTCGGGAAGCACTTTTCTTATTTTATCAAAATCATTGTTTTGAATTACGAACTCTATCGGCTGGCCTCCATGCCTGTTGGTGGAAATGGTTTGTTCCTGGTTGGCAAAAGCCCTGCCTTGGGGAAATTTTTTAAGATTGCGGTTTACCATGTCCACAATATCCTGCTGTGATCTGACGCGGTCTTTGGGGTCTGAAAGAACCACACTAAAAAATCCTGAGTTCACTGACCCGCCTCCAAATCCGGGAGCAGTGAGGCTGATCATCATTTTCTTTTCCGGTATAGAATCCTCTAAAAAAGTATTTAATGTATCCATGTATGAATCCATGTAATCATAAGACGTGCCTTCGGGAGCAGTAACACTTAGCCTGAATTGGCTGCGATCTTCCATAGGAGCCAGTTCAGAAGGGATAGTAGTGAATATAAAATAAATGATACCGATACAAATTGCTACAAGAGCCAGGGCCACCCATTTGACCTTCATAAAAGAAGCAAGACTTCTTTTGTACCCATTTTCCATAGCAACGAAAAAAGGTTCAGTTTTTTGATAAAACCACGAGTGCCCTATTTTTTTGTGAGTGAGTTTTACATTAAGTACCACCGTTAAAGTGAGGGATACAAATGCAGAGATCAGTACTGCTCCGGCAACCACAATCCCGAATTCGCGGAACAATCTTCCTATAAAACCCTGAAGAAAAACGATGGGTAAAAAAACTATAGCCAGGGTGATGGAGGTTGAAATTACTGCAAAATAAATTTCTTTTGCTCCTTCCTTTGCAGCCTTGTATTTATCCATGCCCGCTTCAATCTTTTTAAAGATATTTTCCGTGACGACAATTCCGTCGTCCACTACAAGACCTGTAGCCAATACAATTCCAAGAAGGGTGAGTACATTGATGGTAAACCCGAAAACATACATTATAAAGAATGCACCGATCAAAGAGACGGGGATATCAAATAAGGGCCGGAGGGCAAGTATCCAGTCGCGGAAAAATA
>JBIQMJ010000366.1:0-4492 GCA_044463445.1 Segetibacter koreensis | reverse complement strand
ATTAGCCATATCTGCGAGCACTTCGTTAGGGCCTACATATTTTCCTACATTGGAATATACATGTGTAATGTAGCCGCTTATAGGTGCATGAATGCTCACACGTGATGTAAAATTGCCGGGTCTTACATTGGCCGGATTAATATTTGCCAATCGTAGTTTAGACTTTAAACCTTCCACCCGCGCTACCATACTATTATATTCACTGCCTGCTCTTTGCAGAGATTTCTTTGCAGCTATATTTTCTTTCACTAACTCTTCCTGACGGGACATATCTTGTTTTAAAAAAGATAACTGGCTGGTGCTTTCCATATAATCCTGCTGCATTTGTAGAAATTCAGGATTTTCAATTACGGCAATCACCTGTCCTTTACTTATATATTTCCCTTCTATTACCGGTGTACTCTTTATAGTACCGCCATAAGGCGATGTAATACTTATAAATTGATTGGGTGGCACATCTAAAGTACCGGAAGCTTTTATGTAACTGCCCAAATTAGTTATAGAAATCTTTCCTAATTGGACATTGGCATTGTTGTATTGGTCTTGTGTAAATTCAACAAGACTAAGGTCAGGTGTTTCAGCCACAACTGCTTTTTCTTCAGTTTTGGCAGTGCA
Organism: Segetibacter koreensis; assembly: GCA_044463445.1. GTDB lineage: Bacteria > Bacteroidota > Bacteroidia > Chitinophagales > Chitinophagaceae > Ginsengibacter > Ginsengibacter koreensis_A. The sequence goes on along the minus strand of JBIQMJ010000366.1, from coordinate 3,877 downwards.
GGCAGCAAACAAAATGGTAACTGCTAATAAACTTTTATACATTATTTTATACATCTTATTTTAATTTTTATTTTTTACAGACCAGAAATTAATTCCAGTTCTATTGCGGTTAGGTTATATTGATTAACTACTTCTATATATTGGCGGCGGACATTATTGGCATTGTTTAGAGATTGGGATAATTGATAATAATCAATTTCTCCTGCCTCAAATGCCCGTTGAGATTTATTGATAAGCAACTCAGCCTGTGGCAAAGCTGTGTTGCGGAAATACCCAATTTGAATCTGAAGCCTTCTTAAATCTGAAAGCAACAACGTGCCTCTTTGTGAAAGGCCGAAATAAAAGGCTTCCACTTCTGCTTCACGAATTTGCATATTTATTTCTGCGGCGCGTATTTTTGCTTTTTGTGGTTTGGCAAAAATTGGTATGCTTATTCCTAACTCAACTCCCTGGAATCGCTTACCAACTCCATAATATTTTTCTACTCCATCTTTTGGATGGTTGCCCACCAATGATTGGTTAAAGTATCCTATACTAAAGTCTGGAAGCAGTTTGGCTTTTTCCACCTTTATTTCTTTTGAAGCAACTTCTATCTGGCTGCGCAATGATTGCAATTGAGGATTATTTCCCAGTATAGAACTATCTATACTTAACGATACTATTTTCTCTTTCAACACGCTATCCTGGATACCCGTGATAGTGGTATCATTCATATACTTACTCAAGAGCTTTAAATTAGTGTTGATATACTCTGTCACTTGTTGCTGCTGCGCAATGGCTTCCTGCAATTGAGTATTGGCGTTATACTTTTCCAAAATATTAGTTTCCCCTGTCCTAAAGCGGATATCAGCCGCTCTTAATACTCTTTCATATAATCTGATTAATGAATCAGCGAGTTTACGTTGCTCATTCCTGTAAAGTAATTGATAATAAACATTTTTTACCTGAAAGGCTATCTGGCTTTGATAAATCTTCAGTTGAGAACGGCTGGCGCCAATAGAAGCATCAGCAAGCTGTTTTAGCCTTTTTAGGTAAACCGGATTTGGAATGTTTTGAGTAACAGTGATGTTGTTGTCATAAGGTATTGGGCTATTGTATTGCCCGTAAGTTAGATTGATATTTGTTTTCCCAATATCCCCAGTACTACCTTTTAATGTTTGCTGATAATCAACACCCAAATTCCCAACTCTTGTATTTGGATTGGCACTGAAAGAATTGGTTATCGCTGTTTGCAAATTCACTTTGTTGCTAACAGGGTTTTGTGCGTATGAAAAATTGGCACCACCAAGTAATAAAAACAATATGGTTATGATGGTAGGAATTGTAGTTTTTCTTCTCCTTCTCTTTATTTTTTCAAACATGGTATAAAGCACCGGCAATACAATTAAGGTTAAGAACGTGGCGGTAACCAAACCTCCTATTACCACCGTAGCCAAAGGCTTTTGAACTTCTGCACCGGAACTGTGTGATAGCGCCATTGGTAAAAAGCCTAAAGAAGCAACCGTAGCAGTCATCAAAACCGGACGCAACCTGGTCGCTGTACCTGTGAGAATAATTCGGTTCAAATCACGCATGCCATTCTTCTTTAGCTGGTTAAATTCACTGACCAGCACAATTCCATTTAACACAGCTACCCCAAACAGTGCAATGAACCCAATACCTGCGGAAATACTAAAAGGCATTCCTCTTAGCCATAAAGCGAATATGCCGCCTATAGCAGATAAGGGAATGGCCGTAAAAATTAGCAGGGAATATTTGATGGATCCAAAAGCAAAATATAATAATAAAAGAATCAGTCCCAGGGCGACCGGAACAGCAACAGATAACCGCTGATTGGCTTCTTCAAGGTTTTTAAACTGGCCGCCATAAGTAATGAAATACCCCGTTGGCATTTTCACTTTTGCGTCAATTTTTTGCTGCATTTCTTTTACCACTGAAGCAATGTCACGGCCTCTTACATTAAACCCAACAATAATTCTTCGCTTCGCATCTTCTCTTTGAATTTGATTAGGGCCTAACTGAAAGCTTACGTCTGCCACCTGCTCCAGTGGAATATTTTTTCCATCTTTGGTAGTAACAAAAAGTCTTTTTACATCTTCTATACTTTGGCGTTCAGCTTCCTGCAACCGCACTACCAAATCAAAACGCCTTTCTCCCTCAAATACGGTTCCCGCAACGCCTCCTGCAAATGCAGTATTAATTGCCTGGTTAATGTCTGAAACATTCAAGCCGTATTGCGCTATTTTATCCCGGTTAAGCTTTATAGAAATTTGTGGCAATCCGGTTAACTGCTCCAGATACAAATCTTCTGCACCTTCTACTGTTGGCACGATAGCGCCTATTTTCTTAGATAATTCTGTCAAAACCTGCAGGTCTTCTCCAAAAATTTTAATACCAACATCCTGTTTAACACCGGATAGTAATTCATTAGAGCGCAACTGGATTGGTTGTGAAAACCCGAAAGTAACTCCCGGAATTACAGCAAGGCTTCGCTGCATCATTTCGGCAAGTTCTTCCCGGCCTTTGGCACTTGTCCATTCTGCTTTTGGTTTTAGCACAACGGTAATATCAGCCGCTTCAATAGGCATGGGGTCAGTTGGTATTTCAGACGAACCTATTTTGCCAATAACTTCTTTTACTTCCGGAAATTTTTTCATTAAAATATCCGATGCCTGGGTTACTTTATCAATGGATTGATCCAATGAACTACCGGTGAGCAATCTTGTTTCAATAGCAAAATCCCCTTCATCCAATGTCGGAATAAATTCGCCACCAAGAGTAGAAAATACAACTAATGAAATGGCTAAAAGCCCAATTGCAATTCCCACTACTAATAATTTCATTCGTAAAGCGCCTTTTATAAGCGGCTCATACCATTTCTGCACACGTGCCATCATCTTATCAGAAATATTCTTTTTATGGCTAATATTCTTGCTTAAAAAGACAGAACTGATCATTGGCACATAGGTAACCGATAAAATTAAAGCGCCCAATATGGCAAAGGAAACTGTCTCTGCCATTGGCCTGAACATTTTACCTTCCACACCTACCAAAGCAAGAATAGGTAAGTAAACAATTAGGATAATAATTTGGCCAAAAGCTGCAGAATTCATCATTTTTTTTGATGCTTGACCCACTTCACCATCCATTTCGGCCTGCGTTATCCTTCCCGCCTTTCGACGAGCGATATGATGCATAGTAGCTTCAACAATGATGACAGCGCCATCCACAATTAATCCAAAATCTATTGCGCCAAGGCTCATTAAATTACCAGTTACTCCAAATACCTTCATGAGCGAAATCGCAAAAAGCATGGCCAGTGGAATTACCGAAGCCACTATCAGCCCTGACCGTACATTTCCAAGGAAAACAACCAGCACAAAAATTACGATCAGCGCTCCTTCCAACAGATTTTTTTCTACGGTACTTATCGCTCTTGCCACAAATTCACTTCTGTCTAAGAACGGCTCTACTACCACTCCTTCCGGCAAGGATTTATTGATTTGAACCATTTTTTCTTTAACGCTGTTCACCACTGCACTCGCATTGCTTCCTTTTAATAACATTACAATTCCACCCACTGCTTCTTTATCATTGCGGGTGAAGGCGCCATAGCGGTTAGCAGCGCCAAACCGTACAGTAGCTATATCGCGTATGGTAACTGGAACACCACTTTCAGTATTTTTCACTACGATCCTTTCAATATCCCCAAGATCAGTAATCAATCCTTCGCTTCTGATGAAATAAGCATTGGGTTTCTTATCTATATAAGAGCCACCCGTGTTTTGATTATTGTTTTCAAGTGCAGTAAATATGTCCGATATGGAAATGTTGTAACTTCTGACCCTGTCTATATTTAAAGCAATTTCGTATTGCT
>JBIQMJ010000365.1:0-4493 GCA_044463445.1 Segetibacter koreensis | reverse complement strand
TTCTACTCAAAATTTTGAAAAAAGTGAAAGCATTCGTGAGCGTGTAATCAAAGCAAGAGAAAGACAGGCGGAAAGATATAAAGACAATCCCGGCGTGTATTGTAACGCACAAATGAGCAGCAAAATGCTGAAAGAAATTTGTGTGATTTCCCCGGTTGGATCTAATCTTCTGAAAGTGGCGATGGAAAAATTAAATCTTTCTGCGCGCGCTTACGACCGTATTTTGAAAGTAAGCAGAACGATCGCTGACCTTGCCGGAAGTGAGGAGATCAACCCCGAGCATCTCGCTGAAGCTATTCAATACCGGAGCCTTGACAGGGAAGGATGGGCAGGATAGAGCAATTGAAGAGCGTTTCAAAAATTTGAACAAGCAGTAAACAAATCAATAATCCGGGTTTTATTTTTCCGGAGAGGTTCAGGATTCTAATAAATTTTTGGGTTAAATACAAACCAATTTGATACTATTTTTTCAACCGATCCAGTACCGGCACTTTCACACCACTTATTTCTGTTTGTTTTACACCATTTATTTGTTCAAAAACGGCAATCGTATTCTTTCCCTTTCTTAACCAGCATCCGGGTAAATACAAAGTTTGTTGTGGACCTACATTCCAATAGCGGCCAAGGTTGTGTCCATTTACAAAAACAATCCCTTTGCCCCATTTGCTCATATCCAGAAACGTATCACCGGTTTTTGAAAGTGAAAATGTTCCATTATAAATAACCGGCTGATTTTTCGTATAACCATTAGCGTTATGTTGCAAATCAGGTTGATGTTCCATCGGTATTTTATACATTTTCCAATTGCCGGTTATTTGATTTCCATCTATCAAAACCGGGCTGATAATTCCTTTCAGGTTGTGAATAATTTCTGCGCCATAATTAATTCTTCCCATATTTTCTACCAAAATATCGAGCGTCGCATTGAAAGGAATATCAATATCGCAGGAATAATTTTTATAGTAACGGTTCAGCTCTCCTACCCTTTTTCCATTTACATAAACCAACGCGTAATCCCTCAGTCCTTTAATCTCCAATTTACCACTGATGGGCTGGGTAAAATGTTTGCTGTATAAAACGTAGCCATACCCCTGGTTCAAATCTTCAAAAGTTTGCGGCGTATCACTTTCGACTGACGTAATTTTATCTTTAAAATTAAACAGATCAACCGATTTGTCTAATTTGATAGAAGGAATTTCGATCACGGGAATCGCAGCGGGAATTGCCGGAATTTTATAAGAAACATTTTGCTGAAATAATTTGCGGAGTGCCAGATACTTTGGTGTAGCCCATCCGGCTTCACTGATTGGCGCATCGTAATCATAGCTTGTAATGTCCGGTTGAATGTCATGTTCTTTATCATAATTCGCTCCACTGGTAAAAGCAAAATTGGTTCCCCCATGAACCATGTAATAATTGAATGACACGCCTTCTTTCAGATATTTTTCTGTTTGCTTCACCACGCTTTCTGTAGAAACTTTTTGAAAAGGTTCGGCCCAGTGATCCAGCCAGCCGGGATAAAATTCTGCAACCATGTAAGGACCTTTTCCTCCATGATATTCATCCACCACTTTTTTTAGATTATCAATATTATCTTCTCCGTTGGCTGTTGGCAAAGAACCTTCAATCGTACCGCCTTTAAACAACCAGCTTCCATCAGAAGTAAACAAGGGCACATCGAATCCCGCATCGATCAACTGTTGCCTGATAGCAGCGCTATATTTTTTATGTTCTTCCAGGGGAATATCTTTTCGCTGTGCCACATAAGAGCCAAATTCATTTTCTGCCTGCACCATAATGATCGGGCCGCCATGTGTTATCTGCAAATCTTTCACCTGTTCCGCCAGGTGATTGATATAGATTCTGCAGGAATCTAAAAAGGGTTTATTATTTGAGCGAATTACCAAATCTTTTTCTTTTTGCAACCACCACGGATAGCCGCCAAATTCCCACTCAGCGCAGGCATAAGGCCCAGGGCGAAGAATGACAAACAAGCCAACTTGCTGGGCCGTTTTTATAAATTCACGAATATTTCTATTGCCTGTTTTGAAATCCCAAACCCCCGGAGCGGTCTCCTGGTAATTCCAGAAAACATAGGAAGCCACGGTATTTAATCCCATTGCTTTGATCATTTCCAAACGCTGTTTCCAATACGCTTTTGGAACCCGCGCAAAATGCATTTCGCCTGAATGGATCTGGATAGGTTTGCCATCATAAACAAAATTTCCATCCTTAATTTCAAACGTATGTTTTGGCTGCGCGAAAGATGCAGTTATTAATAAAAGAAAGAAAGGCAATAAGAATAACTTCTTCATGGATGTAATTTTAGTTCGTATTTTCAAACTTAGTAAAATGAATCCGGAATAATTCAGGCAAACGATTGCGAAGATTGTTTCAGTTGCAATAGGCAAAGAAATAATGAAGATTTATATTTTAAAAAAAAAACACAGAATTTCAGTTTCAGCCTTTTTCTTAGAAATTTGAAAAGAGACAGTCGGTTGCGTATGATTAAATCCGCTGCATTTATTATTTTCACCAAACGATTCTTTCTTTAGAAGATGGTTTCATCTTTTCAAAAGAGATTTACTTTTTTTAAACTTCAAAAATATCTTCCTTGAAAAAGAACTTCACTTTCTTTCTATTTATTTTTTTGTTTCAAACCGGTTTTTCACAAACTGATAAAAGAGTGAACCCTGTTCCGACCCCATACCAGGTGGCCTGGCAAAATATGGAGTATTATTTTTTTATGCATTTTGGGCCTAATACTTTTACCGATTTGGAATGGGGCAAAGGGACTGAAAATGCCGAAGTTTTCGATCCAAAAGATTTGGATTGCGACCAGTGGTGCCGCATTGCAAAAGAAGCCGGCGCAAAGGGGATTATGATTACTGCCAAACATCATGACGGCTTTTGCCTGTGGCCCAGTAAATTTTCGAAACACACGGTAAGGGAAAGCGACTGGAAAAATGGCAAAGGTGATGTGCTGAAAGAGTTATCAGCCGCATGCAAAAAATACGGTTTAAAATTCGGAGTTTATCTTTCTCCCTGGGACAGGAATCATCCGGCGTACGGAACGCCTGCTTACAATGATGTTTTTGTAAATATGCTGAAAGAAATTTTCACCAATTATGGCCCTATCTGGGAATTGTGGTGGGACGGTGCAAATGGCGAAGGACCAAACGGAAAAAAGCAGGTATACGATTTTGCCCGGTTTGAAAAAGTGGTTCGAAAGTTATCTCCGCAAACAATTATCTTCAGCGATATTGGCCCTGATGCGCGCTGGTGCGGTAATGAACAAGGCTTTGCGGGAAAAACCAATTGGGATTTATTGGATACCGCAGGTTTCAAACGGGGTGCAGGTGCGCCGTCAACAGATACGCTGAACCGTGGAAATAAATTTGGGAAAAATTTCATTCCTGCGGAATGCGATGTCAGCATCAGGCCCGGTTGGTTTTTTCATCAGAAGGAAGATTCTTTAGTAAAAACGCCTGAGCAGCTTTTTGAAATTTATTTAAAAAGTGTGGGCCGCGGCGCCAATTTAATTTTAAATGTTCCGCCGGATAGAAGAGGATTAATTACAAAATATGATTCGGCTTCGCTGATAGGTTTTAAGAGATTAAGACAGGAAAGTTTTGGAAATGATTTGTCAAAAAATGCTAACAAATATTTTGTTTCCGGTAATAAAAAATCAGCCACAAAAAATTTGGATAATAACTCAGGAAATAATTTTGTGGTTTTTAATCATCCTCAGAATCAATCTATTCAAATTGATTATTCTAAACCTTCAACCATAAACTGCCTTGTTTTACAGGAAAGTTTATTGAACGGGCAACAATGTGCAAAATTCACTGTAAAGCTTTTTGACAAAAGCGGAAGCCTTATAAACGAGCTGAAAGGCACTACTATTGGCCATAAAAGAATTTTGACATTCCCTGAAGAAGAGGTAAGCAGCGTGCAGTTTTTTATTGATGAACAAAAAGCTCCGAGCAGGATTTCTTTCATTAAAACTTTCAGGATAAAAAATGAATTAATAGAAAAATAATTCTAAAGTCATAGATGGATCAATTTTTCTAAACGGTAATATTTGTTGATTAACTGTTCCTTTATATTTTTTTTTCTGCATAACTTGCGCTCCTTTATAATTAACAGGTAGCAATTTGGTATTATTAAAGGCCCTTGAATACCTGGTTTAAGTTGGAGGATTTTGGCGTTTTAAACAATTGTTTAAATAGGTCGGGATTAGCGAAAACGGTGGCGGTTAAATGAACAATGGAATATGGCAAATCAAGCACTGAAATTTTTTTTAAGGTATAAAAGAATTTATCTAATTTATGGAATCCTGGTAATTATTTCAGGAACTTCATCTGCCCAGCAAACTGATAGTTTGCCCACCCTTTCAGAAGCTACTCTTGAAAATTGTATACAATATGCCATTCAACATAATCCCGATATTCAGAATGCAAAAATCAACGAGCAAATCACTGAAGCGCAGA
>JBIQMJ010000364.1:0-4497 GCA_044463445.1 Segetibacter koreensis | reverse complement strand
TGACCAGGAAGACCTGAACCATGATAACACCCTCAACGAGACAGAAGAATATTTTCAATACATCGTGGATCTTAAACCGCCGACTGATCCTGAAATGAACATTGGGCAAAATTATATTATTGACAAAAAAGTGGTGGGAGTAAAGCTCGTGGATGGCACCACCCGGAATGAAACCTGGTACCAGTTGAGAATTCCGATAGATTCCTATGATAAAAAAGTCGGGAATATCCCCGATTTTAAATCCATTCGTTTTATGAGAATGTTTCTTACCGGCTTCAGAGACAGCGTTACGGTGCGGTTTGGAACATTAAGCCTCGTTAGGAATACCTGGAGAAAATTCCAGTACAAATTAGATTCATCCGGGAATTATTCCCCAGGCTCTGATAATGATTTTAATGTGGGTGCGGTAAATATTGAGGAAAATGATAAGAGAAGCCCGCTACCATATCGTACTCCGAGAGATATTGAACGCGTGCAGACATTGAGCAATAATGGCGTGAACCTTTTGCAGAATGAGCAATCGCTTACTTTGCAATTTTGCAATTTGGCGAAAAATGATGGCAAAGCCGTTTTCCAGACATTTGTAAATAAGGACCTCCGGCAGTTTAAAAAGCTGCAGATGTATATTCATGCAGAGAGAAATCAAAGCACCACTTTAAATAATGATGACCTGACTGCTGTAATAAGGATCGGAAGTGATTTTGTAAGCAATTATTATGAAGTGCGGATACCTTTGAAACTCACACCACTAAACACCGGGCTAAATCCCAACAGCAAAGAATACAATGATACTTTGTGGATACCTGATAATAATCTTGATCTTGATCTTACTTCTCTTGTAAAAATCAAAACCAGCAGAAATTTATCCAATTCCCCGATAAATGTTTTGTATTCTAAAACCGAGCCCAATGGCCATGTTTATTCAATAATGGGAAACCCTAACCTGGCAGAAGTAGGGGGCATTCTGATGGGGGTTGAAAATACCAACGCGGTTTCGGCTTGTGGAGAATTATGGTTTAATGAGCTCAGGCTTTCTTCAATTGATGAAAAAGGGGGTTGGGCTTCTCTCAGCCGAATAGACGCCAATCTTTCTGACCTGGGAACTATTTCTGTTTCGGCAAATACACACAGCAATGGCTTTGGCACTTTGGAACAGGGCATCAGCGACCGGTTCAAAGATAATTTTGTTCAGTTTGATGCGGCAGCTAATCTTGAATTGGGAAAGTTATTGCCTAAAAAAGCTGGAATGTCTATTCCTGTTTATGCCAGCATTACCACCGCTACCAGCGCTCCGCAATATGATCCTTTTGATAAAGACATCACTTTAAAACAAAAAATTAAAGATGCCAATTCCAAAAGTGAGAGAGACTCGATCAGGAATAATTCTGTAGATTTTGCTTCCATTAAAACAATAAGTTTTACCAATGTTCATAAAAACCGGACCAACGATAAAAAGCCGCAATTGTGGGATATTGAAAATGTGGATGTGAGCTATACCTACACGAAAACGGAAGCGCACAATCCTCTTATTGAATACAATAATGTAACCAAGCAGCAGGGAAGCCTTGGCTACAATTTTATGCCTCAGCCGAAATTCATTTCGCCATTTAGGAAATTATTCAGTAAATCGAAAACACATTGGTTTGACCTGGTTAAAGATTTCAATATCAACCCGGTCCCTTCACAATTAACTTTTAAAGCAGATGTATTCAGGCAATTTGCCGTATTGAAACCAAGAAGCATTGGGGATGATAAATTTGTAACTCCCGAAACGTTTGATAAATATTTCACTTTCAACCGAAATTATATTTTAAGATGGGAACTTACTCATTCCCTCACGCTTGATTATTCAGCCTTGAACAATGCCGTTATTGACGAACCAGAGGGAAGATTGAATACTCCGGCAAAAAGAGATACGGTAAGGCAGAACTTTTTTTCGGGCGGAAGAAATACGGTTTTCAATCAGGTAATTAATCTTTCCTATAATGTTCCTTTGTCCAAATTGCCTCTTACAGATTGGATCAACATGCATTTGGATTATACGGCCAATTACAACTGGATCGGCGCTTCAAGGCTTGCAGTAGATCTCGGTAATTTTTTAGAAAACGGGCAACAGGAAAATGCTACCGTACAGCTTGATTTTTTAAGATTGTACAGTAAATGGAAATGGCTGCGCGCCCTCGATCAGCCATTGCGGCCAAAGCCGTCAACAGATACCACTGCGGGCAAAAAGCCAAATATCCCCGCAGCAAAACCTTCAGCTAATGAACTTCCGCAGATAACGGGACCATTGAGGATTTTAGGCAAATTGCTTACCAGCATTAAATCAGTAAATGCATCTGTTTCGCAGATCAGCAATACCAGGCTGCCCGGCTATACCGACAGCACAAAGATGCTGGGTGAGAATTTTAAAAGTATGGCTCCGGGGTTTGATTTTATTTTGGGCAAACAGCCAGACAGCAATTGGCTTAATGATGCGGCCCGACGGGGTTTGATAACGCGCGATTCAAATTTTAATGACCTGTTTGTTCAGAGTTTTGATCAGAAGATCACAGTGTCGGCACAATTAGAGCCAGTGCGCGATCTTTCTATCAATCTGAATATCGGCAAAACTTTTACTAAAAATTACTCAGAAACTTTTAAAGATACTACCGGAGCGGGAAATGCTTTTGCACACCTGAGCCCTTATGTAAATGGTGGATTTAATGTGACTTATATCGCATTAAATACCTTGTTTGGCAAATATGATCCCAACCGGATTTCACAGACTTTCTTAAAATTCCAGGATTACCGGCAGATTTTGTCCAACAGATTGGGCGCATTGAATACTTACAATAAGCAACAGGGAAATCCGACCGGTGCGGATGGTTATGCACTTGGGTATGGAAGATATTCCGTAGATGTATTGGTGCCTGCGTTTATAGCAGCTTACACGGGACAGGATCCAACCAAAGTAGCGCTGATCAAGCAGCAAAATAAAAATATAAAATCCAATCCGTTTAGTGGTATTTTGCCAAAGCCCAACTGGAGTATTTCTTACAATGGGTTGAGCAGAATTCCGGGATTGGATCAGATATTTTCAAATTTTTCATTGACCCATGCGTACAATGCCAGCCTGGGAATGAACAATTTTACTTCCGCTTTATATTACCAGGATGTATCACATTATGGGTATCCTTCGTTCATTGATACCACGGGCGGCAGCAGCAATTATATTCCATTCTTTCTGGTTCCGAACATTTCCATCCAGGAACAGTTTGCACCTTTGTTTGGAATTGATATGACATTTACCAATCAGCTAAATCTGAAATTTAATTATATGAAGCAACGCCAGTTGAGCCTTAGCCTTATTGACTATCAACTGAGCGAAGTGCGCTCCTCGGAAATTACTTTTGGCGCCGGTTTCCGCAAGCGTGGATTAAGATTGCCTTTTAAAGTTCCCTTCTCAAAAAAAGATACCAAAAAGCTGGATAACGAAATTAATTTCAATATTGCTGTCAGCGTCCGAAATAATGTAAGTTCCAACAGCATCCTCGACCAGAACAGCGCTTTTGCCACCAACGGTAGCAAGGAAATTACGATTAGCCCAACGCTGGATTATTACATCAGCAACCGTATCAATGTGAAATTGTATTTTGACCAGCGAAGGGTAAATCCTTATGTTTCTTCCTCCGCTCCGACGATAGATACCAGGGCCGGTGTTCAGGTGCGAATTTCATTGGCGCCATAAATCGCAAAAAATAAGAAAAGAGATATTTGTTTTTTACTGTGTGTGCGATGGGGATGAGGTTAAAAAAAATTCCAACTAATTCTCATATGCAAGAGGACAAGATTTAGTATTTTGTATCACATGAGTGGTGATAAAAATAATCAACGACAACAGATGTTGTTTTGTTATGTTGCACGAACTGTAAAATTTTTTAGTGCAAATAAAAATCCACCATATTTCTTCTTTTACTGCAAACAAAGAGTTTTAAATTTGACGAAATGCTTCACAAATGATAAGATTTCTTTTAATTCTCTTTCTCTTTTCTTTTTCAAAAATCTCTTTCCCACAGCAACAGCTCAAGTGGCATCAGCCACAATTTGTTGAAGGTGTTTGTGTGTTGGATTCATCCAATATTTTTCATCGTCTTCCGATTTCAATGAAAGACAGTGTACGAAAGCCCGTTTGGGATTTGTCTGAAAATACTGCCGGAGAATTTATTCATTTTAAAACAACTGCCACAGAAATTACGGTTAGATATACATTGGCAGGTAACAATTTTTCCATGCCTCACATGCCTTCCACCGGCGTCAGTGGTTTGGATTTATTCGCTATTGATGTAAATGGAAACTGGAACTGGGCGCCTGGCAGATATCATTTTGGTGATACATGTTCTTATGTTTTTAAAAATTTGTTTCTTACAAAAAATCAAACTTCTGTAACAGATTTTTATTTGTATCTGCCTTTGTATAATTCAGTGAAATGGTTGTCGATCGGCGTGAATGAAAAAG
>JBIQMJ010000363.1:0-4511 GCA_044463445.1 Segetibacter koreensis | reverse complement strand
GGAATCACCATTAAAAATTGGCGCCAAAACCGGTACCAGCGGAAAGATTTTCGGTAGCGTTACTTCTGTTCAGATAGCCAGAGCCATTCGCGAACAAAAAGGCTATGAAATTGACCGCCGGAAAATCAATATTTTAGATGATGTGAAAGAATTAGGAAGTTACAAAGCCAGGATCGACTTTGGAAAAGGACATGAAACTGAATTAGATTTTGAAGTAATAGCTGAATAAATCTTCTTAAATACCTTTTACGAAACCCCGCAATTGCTGTGGGGTTTTTTCTTTATAAAATAAAAATGTGGCAAATTTATTTCTCTACTGACTATTTTAAAAAATCGCACGGATAGCCATTCTTCCTGTATGCACTACAGCGCTCGTTCCCGGCTTGCGCCCTTCATATTGCAGGTTCAGTTCTATATTTCCGGCCAGCCTTTTGGTCAATTCCAGGTTCCACAAATAATTTTTACCCGGCATTAGCCCATTTAATAAAATATAACCAACCGTGCTGTTGGCTTCACCTTTAAAATCAATATTGTTCATTGAAAATCTTGCATTGATGGTACCATTTGAAAGTACATTGTATTTTAACTCGGCTGCCAGTTGGTTATTTACCGCAGCTTCAGCACTGCCCGGCGTGTTCTTCTTTTTGTCATAGGTGTAAATGAGACTCACACGGAAATCGCTTTTATAAATATAACTCACTGACGGCTCAGCAGAAATTTCATCCACACGATAATTCCTGTTAGTGAAGGAAGGAGTTATTAATTGACTGCGCCCGTATTTATTCGTAAAACTGGTTGCGATATTGCGTGAAAGGTTCCATCTCCCGCGTAAGGAAATATCCCTGAGCGAATTGCTTTCAACCCCATAATTCAAAAGTGATTTGGTATTGTTCAGACGATGAGTGATGTCTATTCCCCACACTGAATTTTTCCGGTTAAAATAAATGGTATTGCTCAAAAAAGATGACAACGAAATCAGGGATGTATCTATAAGATTTTTATGAAAAGGATTAAAATCGAATCCCCCATTTGAAACTTCCTTTTTATTGATCTGCAATGAGGAAGCTGTGCTGAATTTTTTAATAAAATTTAAAAACTTTCCCGCATTATTTTTTGCAACAATCCTATCGGGATTAATAGTAAAATTATAATTGAACTGGATATAATTTGCTTTCACATATTCATTGGTTGGCGTCAGCACACGAATCCATTTTTTTTGATCATCAAAAACAGCAATTTCAAATTCATTCAATTGGGGAATGCCATCATTATTATAATCATTCCAGGTGTAATATCCCTGGCCGGCCGGCACTTCAATATAAGTGTATTCGCGCTTCTGCTCCTGTCCCGAACCGAGCTCATATAAAATATTTCCCTCCAATAAACCTCTCCATTCATTCATAGCATATTCTGCCCGGCCTAAAAGGCTTTGATCACTTTTTTCATTTGAAAGATTTTTATTTTTTACTGTAAGTTCCCGGTATGTAACATTCAGGCGCAATTGGCGATGTTCATTGCTCATTAGTTCGTTCATCAAATTAATATTCCGGCTCTTATCCTGGCTTATCAATTCTTTCTGAAAAGGAATTTTATTTTCCCTGGCAGAATAATTGATTCCCCATTTATTCGGTTTCTTTTCAGAAGACTTTACATAAACCTGCCATATATTGAAAGCAAAACTTATTGGCATTAAGGTATCTGATATTTTAGCTACCTGCTGATTATTTTCTGAAGAATAATTGGCGCCAATCTTAATATCGTTTAATCCTGCAAACGAGCGGTACACCTCAAACGTTGGTCTCAAATAAGAGCCGGTCTGTATGGAACTGTTGATATTTGTGATGGAAAATCGATTATTGAAATGCCAGCCTTTAATTTCCATTACATTTTCTATTGCATTTCTAACGCCATTAAAATTATCACTTCGGTTATAATCGGTGAAGCCATATTTCAGGTAATTATTTTTAAAGTCATTTAATTCAAGCGAAGCCCTGATTAAGTTTTCTGTTGCAGGCGGCGCATCAAAAGGAAGGCTCCAGTCGCGGTTAAATTCCACATTCCGCAAGGTTTCCAAAGGTTTAAATTTATCCTGAACATATTCATACCCAACATTCGCCAGGAAATTAATTCCGGATTTTATATTTTTAAAAACAGGATGGCGAATTGAATAATCCACTTTTGCTGCCACGCCTTTATTATCACTTTTCCCTTTTGAAGAAAAAGTATTTACATCGTAATTACTTAATGCCGATTCTATTTTTAAAGAAGAATTTGGATTAAAAATATATTGAGCCGCCACTGAAACTATGTCGTGCTTCTTAGGGGGAACTAATAAGAGTACGGGATCCCAGTCTCCCTGTTTCTGCCCATTCACCGGGCTTACAAATTTAAAAACCCTTCCATTGGCATTGCCGTCATTTACCGGAGCGTAATTGCCGCGGCCCGGTCCCATATTGGTAAATGAAAGATTGTATAATGAATCTTTCTGATCAACAGAGTATACATAAATTGTATCCTTTACGCCATTGATGGTAGTATCAATTTTTTTATATAAAATTTTATTGACTGAAAAAGTATCGGGCATTGCGTTGGGATAAATTGCGCTGTCCAGGTTATTCCCTATCTGTGACAAAAATTGTTTTTGCGGAGTTGTCAGCGATTGGTTGATAGAAGAATTTTTAGCATCCGCATTGGAATAGGCGCCAATGCCAATTGTAAGTTTTTTGTTGATATTAATTTCATCTCTTCCATAGATCATTGAATTGAGATAGTTCTGATTGGAATATTCAAACTCCACCTGGATGCGGCTGTCTTTCGTAATTAAGCGTTTAACCGTGAACGTTAGTTCGGCCGTGTTATAATCAATTACATAATCGCGGTCTTCGCCACGGGTAAGCAGTTGCCCGTCTAAAAAAACTTTTTCCGTTCCGGCCAGCACGGCAAAGTACAATTCATTGTTAGCTCCGTAAAGTTTATAGGGTCCCTGGTTACCTTCAACAGGGGTGATAATATCTTTCATGTAATTTCCTTTGGCGATGGCGCCGCTGGCCAAAAAAGAATTCGTACTGTTTTTTCCGATTGCATTAATAGTGGAGAAAGAAGCACCCTGCAATCTTTTGGAAAAATTGAGAAAATAATTCTGTTTTTGGCGGATATCAATATCACCAAAACTCGCCTGCCATCCGTGCTTTTTTATTTGCATAAAAATGCGGTCAAAATCCCTGATGTTTTGAGTGTTTCCCTGGGGCTGAATTGGAATATTGTTGTCGCTGATAGCAGCGCTAAGTTCAAGGCTGTCGCCGATAATCCCATTCAGTTGAAGGTTTAAATTAGAACTGACTACTGCATCCTGATTGTTGCCAATTGTGATGCCACGGCCAAAACTTCCGTTGTAATTAATATTTCCAAAATCAATGATCTTATTTTCAAATTGATTGCTTTTTAAAACATACGGTTTTTCTGTGGCAAAATTGAAACGAATGCTATCGTAGTTGAAACGCTGTGTAACCGCATTAAATTTGTAAGGAAAAACGCGGTAAGAAATAAAAACACTGTCAGGCAGAGTAGTCGAGTTCCAAAAAATAGTAGCGTTGATATTATCTATTTTATAAGTGCTTTGAGGAATTCCTGCAATTGAAACCGTGTTGGGAACAATGCTGTTACTGTCGAGAATAAAAGGAGTTGTTTTGGTAGATATTTTCTTACTCCTGATGTTAGAAAGCGCGGACGGATTTTGTTGCGAAAAACCATTAATATAAATAAGCAAAAAAAAGAAAAAGAATAGGGGTCTTACTGATTTCAAGCAGCATTATTTTTTACAAACCTTAAAATTAAAGGATTTCAGGCAATTGCCTGAAGCCACAGGTATAACGTAAAAGGGCTGCTTTGATGTATCAATTTTTATTTTTGATAAAAAGAAAATCTCTTGTATTTGTTGTTTCACTGGTTTTATCCCCGCTCATTCATCGGATCTACCATACGCACCGGCCTTTCGTGTATTTTGGAAGAGAGCGAAGCGCCAAGATATTCCCGGTTCAGGCGCGCGATATTCTCAACGGAGATTCCCTTAGGGCATTCTGCTTCGCAATTATAAATATTTCCACAATTGCCAAATCCCTCCTTATCCATTTGTTCCACCATATTCAAAGCCCTGGAAACCCTTTCAGGCTGGCCCTGAGGCAAAAGCGCTAATTGAGAAACTTTAGCTCCCACAAATAACATGGCAGATCCATTGGGGCAGGCAGCTACGCAGGCGCCACAGCCGATGCAGGCTGCAGAGTCAAATGCTTCATCTGATTTGGCCCGGTCAACAAGGATGTCGTTTGCATCTGGCGCATTTCCGGTGTTTACGGAAACATAGCCGCCGGCTTCTATAATTCTGTCAAACGCTCTTCTATCTACCATCAGATCTTTTATAACCGGGAAAGCTACGGAGCGCCACGGTTCTACGACGATGGTATCGCCTTCTTTATAAGCACGCATGTGAAGCTGGCAAACTGTATTTTTTTGCC
>JBIQMJ010000362.1:0-4524 GCA_044463445.1 Segetibacter koreensis | reverse complement strand
AGGTTGAAAAAGTACAGCATTCTGGCATATATTTTTCTTTGTGATCCTTGTTAACTTATAAAAAAAATATTATGGCAGACAAAGAAAGAATTTCCCGCCCTTCAAGCGGGAGCAATGAATTGGGTTCGGAAACCCGGGAAAGTAGAATAACAGGAGGCCTTCCTGGCGGCACTGATACTCAGCTTAAGCTGACAGCACTTGGCGGAAAAAAACATAAAGATCATAAAAAGGAAAGCGATAAGATCCCGCACAAAGCAGAAGCTGATAAAAAGAGACTTTAGTTTGTTTATAAATATTAAAGAATAAAGAGTAAATCCCGCCACGATTCCTTCTTCGTATTCAAAAAATATTTGTAGAGAATAATACTCGGGCAAATTATGGATAAGTTTGAAAAAACATTCTCCGGAATTTTATTGGTACCCTGCATCTATCGAATTTAAAAATCTTTCATGGCTGAAGTCACAGAATCGCTTCCTAAACTTTCTAAAAGAAGATTGAGGAGCATATTAAAAGATGAAGAAAAGACCGCGAAAGCTGCTCATCTTGTTTATGTGAGTGATAAAGACCCCGGCATTCAAAGAAAAAGTAAAGGAAGAAATTTTGAATATTTTTTCAATGGAAAATTGATAAAAGACGATGAGGAATTATTGCGCATCAGGCATCTGGTAATTCCCCCAGCATGGACAAAAGTCTGGATCTGTAAAAAAGAAAATGGCCACCTGCAGGCAACGGGCTATGATAGTAAAGGAAGAAAACAATACCGGTATCATCCTCATTGGAATGCTTTAAGGAATCATACTAAATTTTACAGGATACATGATTTAGGAAAAGTGTTGCCGGAGATTCGTTTGCAATTAGAAAAGAACTTGCGGCAAACCAAACTGACAGAAAGAAAAGTGCTGGCGGTAGTGGTGAGTCTTATGGAACAAACCCACATCAGGATCGGTAATTCATTTTATGAAAAAAACAATGGCTCCTTTGGGCTTACTACTTTGAAAGACAGCCATGTAACTTTTGATGGAAGCTCCGTAACATTTTCTTTTGTTGGAAAAAAAGGAATATCGCATAAAGTGAAACTAAAAAATAAAAAATTGGCTAACCTGATAAAAAAATGCCGCGACGTGCAGGGAAAAGAACTTTTTCAATATTATGATGAAGAAGGAAAACATCATTCCATTGATTCCGGAATGGTTAACAATTATATCCGTGAAATAAGCGGAAAAGATTTTACAGCAAAAGATTTCAGAACATGGGCAGGCACTGTGCAGGCCTACATTGCTTTAAAATCGATAGGCTGCTGCGAAACAAAAACAGGAGCCAAAAAGAAAATTATAGAGGCGCTTGATATCGTTTCCGGATTTCTTGGCAATACAAGAACTGTTTGCAAAAAGTATTATGTTCACCCGTTGATACTTTCTCTTTATGAAAACAATAAACTGGAAAAATATTTTAATTCAATGAGTGAAGTGGAAAATAATAATAGCAAAGGAAGCCTTTCTGCAGAAGAAAAAACTGTAATGAAGATTTTAGAAGGCAATTAAAAATTCTTTTATGTAAATTCGGCCCATGTTTTCAATTCATAAAAAAAGCGAATCGGGTTTTGATAAGATCATTTTACAAAATGATGAAACCCGTAATTATGCAGCCATTGTTCCCGCGTGTGGCGCCATTCTTCAGGAATTTGTTGTTGAAGTAAATCAACAAACTATCAATGTGATTGATAGTTACGATTCTGCAGACGAGTTTAAAAACTATCTTCAAGAAAAAGGATTTAAAGGTTGTAAGCTGTCTCCTTTTGTATGCAGAATGAATGAGTCAAAATATATTTTCGGTGAAAAGGAATATCATATTCAAAAGCAAAAATCTTCACCGGGTAAACATGCTTTACATGGCCTGTTGTATAATAAAGCATTCACAGTGATTTCAGAAAATGCGAATGATACTGAAGCTGCTGTTACAATGAAATATGAATACCGCGCAGAAGATGCGGGCTATCCTTTCAATTATGATTGCCTCATTACATGGCAACTGGGGAAGGGAAATAAATTAACTGTAATTACAGAATGTATTAATAAGGATGAAGGGCTGATTCCTGTTCAGGATGGCTGGCATCCCTACTTCACTTTGGGAGAAACTATTAATAATCTTGACCTGGAATTCCAGGGATTAAAAATGGTGGAGTTTAATACAGAATTAATTCCTACCAAAAAATTAATTGACTACACAAGGTTTTCGTCCATTGAAAAACTTGGCGACAGGGTGCTGGATAACTGTTTTACTTTGGATTCGCAGGAATGCCAGCCTCTCTGTGTTTTAAGAAATTCAGAGAAAAAAATAGAAGTGCAGTTTCTTCCGGATGAATCCTATCCCTATTTGCAGATATATACTCCACCCCACAGAAAAAGTATTGCAATAGAAAACTTAAGTGGAGCACCCGATGGATTCAATAATATGATGGGTGTGATTACACTGGAACCAGGACAATCTTCCCTTTTCAAAACCTCCTACAAAATTGTTCTTTTAAATTAATCATAATGAAGGAAACTGCTGCGAAGGTAAAAGCCGCTTTTAAAGAGAAGTTTAATGAAGAACCTCATCTTTATTATTCTCCCGGAAGAATTAATCTTATTGGTGAACATGTGGATTATAATGATGGATTTGTATTGCCCGGTGCAATTGATAAAGGAATATTTTTTGCAATGGCGTTAAATAATTCTGATAAAATAAATTGCTATTCCATAGACTTTGATGAGCATATTTCACTACCTCTGTCGGCAACACAAAAGATGGAAAGCTGGAAAAATTATGTGTTGGGTGTGGTAAATGAATTTCAAAAATTAGAATTACCGGTCGAAGGATTTAATTGTGTTTTTGGTGGAAATATCCCCATTGGCGGAGGCATGTCTTCTTCTGCTGCGCTGGAAGGAGGAATTTCTTTTGGCCTGAATGAACTTTGTAATTTTAAGATGAGCCGCAAGGAACTGGCTTTGCTCGGGCAACGCGCTGAGCATAATTTCCCTGCAGTGAAATGCGGGATTATGGATCAATATGCCAATATGATGGGCAAGGAAGAAACTGTATTATTGCTGGATTGCAAAAATGTTTCGCATGAGGATATTCCACTCCATATAAATGGCCATGAGATTATTTTGATCAACACAAAAGTCCATCATTCTCTTGCGGGTTCTGAATACAACCAGAGAAGAAAAGAATGCGAGAAAGGTTTAGCTATTTTAAAGAGAGAACTAAAAATAAATTCTTTCAGGGACGTTCATGATGTTATCGAAATGCTACCTTATAAAAATGAAATGGGTGAAAAAGTTTTCAATCGGTGCTCCTTTGTTGTTGAAGAAATTCTCCGGACAAAAAAAGCCGCTGAATTATTAAAAGCAAATGATATTTCCGGTTTTGGGGAATTGATGTTTCAGACGCATGATGGGTTGAAAGATTTGTATGAAGTAAGTTGTAAAGAGCTTGATTTTTTAGTGAATATTGCCTGTGAAAATAAAGAAGTAATTGGTGCAAGGCTTATGGGCGGGGGGTTTGGAGGTTGTACTATTAATATCGTAAAAGAGGAAAGCGTAACCTCTTTTGTAGAAAAAATTTTGAAAGCCTACAAAGACGAATTTAATATTGAAGCAGAAAATTATAAAGTGAAAGTAGTGAATGGTACAGGGAAATTATTTTTTGAAGAATAAACGAAGTGATCACAGGGACACCTGGGGAATTATTGTAAGTAAACATTCTGCAGAGACGATTAAATACAATTAAGGTAAGAGCAAGTTTTTAAGTTCATCGAGAGAAATTACCCTTATTGAGGGGAAAGGAACAGATGGTAGTATTCTTTAAAACCTGTATCATGTGTGAGTAGATATTCTGCATTTGCAGCAACATAGCAATCTGTAAATTTGTTATCATCCTTATCCTTTAAGAGTTGCCATCTGTAATATACCTCAATGAAAAAAAACATTAGGGAGTTCTTTTAATGTGATAAGGAAATTATCTGCAACGGACTGAGAATATTTTGTTTTTAGTATTTCTTCATATTCCCAGTGATATTTCGCGAGTAAGGAATAAATCGAATTTTTCGTTAAGTAACTCAGTAATAAGCCAGTGGTAAACAGAAATTGAGAATTTTTTTTCGCCCGGACTGGCTTTGAGGTAAGGTGCCTATACCTTAATATAAATTTTTCTTTTATCCATCCAATAAACAATCAGCCAATAAAATGTGATCATGCAGAGGGCATACAATAATGAACCATTATTCAGATTATTTGGAAAAACTGGTTTGCAAATATGTTCATAAAACCAGGCAAACGGCGTGAGGTAAAGTTGATTTCCCTGGGCATCTAACGAAGACGGGATTCTTATCAGGCTTAATAATCGTGGTAAAAAGCCACTTAGCACAAAAATAAAAAGTGGATTTTTTCCAAACACATCAAAAAATTTACTCAGCCATCCTTTGTGTTTTTTTAATTCGATCAAATAGATCATCACCGCAATAATTACCATAGCAAGTCCTGT
>JBIQMJ010000361.1:0-4532 GCA_044463445.1 Segetibacter koreensis | reverse complement strand
GCGCTTTTACCATTGCCCTGCATTCGCCTATTGAATTGCCAACAGGCTTCTCACAATACACATCCTTGCCTGCTGCAACGGCGTTCATCATAATCAATGCATGCCAGTGATCGGGAGTGCCCACCACCACCACATCCACGTCTTTATTTTCAAGCAGCTTGCGATAATCTCCGTAGGTTTTTATTTTAGAAGTATCAATATTTTTTTTAGCAAGATCCTTCATTCTCTTGTCGATCACATTTTGGTCTATATCACAAATGCCCACTAAATTGATTCCCGGAATTTTCAATGCGGAAGTAACATCCGCCCATCCCATACCGTTTACACCTACTGCGCCAATATTGAGTTGATCGCTGGGTGCGATTCGGTTTTTTAAAATCGCAAAAGCATTCTTGTCAAATGCTGAGGCAATGAATGTGCCTCCTGCCAGCATCGCTGAGCTTTGTAAAAATTTTCTTCGTGAGTTCATTGCATATAATTTTAAATTGTATAAATATATGGAGAATCGATTGAAAAAAAATTTTGCCTGGTATAAAATTAATAAATCAAATTTTTAAGACTATTCAAATTTCATATACGATTAATTTGTATTTTACATATTCATTCAAAAAATAAAAACTTGTAGTATGAAAAAAATTTCAGCGTTATTGTTTGTAAGCTTTATAGCCTTTAATCTTCACGCGCAATTGTCTGATACCAAATGGAAAGGAACCCTAAATATCCAGGGAGGGATGGATGTGGTATTTAACTTCAGCCATGATACGGTAGACGTTACCAGCCCTGAAAGCGGCGAAAGCCTGGAAACCAGCAGGTACACCGCTTCTGATTCTGTAATTACGTTTCAAAAATTGTATGGCGGAAGCCAATGCGATACTA
This sequence comes from Segetibacter koreensis, assembly GCA_044463445.1. Classification (GTDB taxonomy): domain Bacteria; phylum Bacteroidota; class Bacteroidia; order Chitinophagales; family Chitinophagaceae; genus Ginsengibacter; species Ginsengibacter koreensis_A. The sequence goes on along the minus strand of JBIQMJ010000361.1, from coordinate 3,656 downwards.
CCATTGGAAAATATAAATATTTGATCACAGGAAATGAAATGACACTGAGCGTAATTTCGGATAGTTGTTATGACAGGGCAGAAGCTATCGGAACAATGAAATTAGAAAAGAAAGAATAATATGGAGCAAACCAACAAATACTTTTATTTTCTATTCTTTTATAACGTTGAAGCATATACGTAATTAAATTTGTTTTTTTAAAATGATCTTTGCTTCAAAATTTTTCCCCGAATGAAACTTTTAATTTACCAGGCAGATGCGTTTACCTCTGAATTGTTTGGCGGAAACCCGGCGGCTGTCTGTCCACTGGAATCATGGCTTCCCGATGAACTGATGCAAAAAATAGCTTTTGAAAATAATCTTTCTGAAACTGCCTTTTTTGTCAAAAAGAATGACGGGTTTGAGATCAGGTGGTTTACACCAAAATCAGAAGTAGCGCTGTGCGGCCATGCCACGCTGGCAACGGCTTTTATTTTATTCAATTATGAAGGATATGATAAAGCGGAAATTGTTTTTACCACAGTAAAAAGCGGAAATCTAAAAGTTACCAAACAGGGAAAGTTTCTTACGCTTAATTTTCCCAAAGATCATTTGAAGAAGATTGTTCCTTCAACTGAATTTTTGAACGCTTTTAATAGCAAACCGGTAGAATGTTTTAAAGGCCAAAGCAAGTATATGTTGGTTTTTAAAAATGAAGAAGAAATTAAAAATATAATTCCTGATCTGAAGGCTATAGCTGAATTAGCCCCCGGTGGGGTAATTGTTACTGCCCCCGGTAAGGAGGTTGATTTTGTTTCAAGATTTTTTGCACCTTATTTAGGTGTAGATGAAGACCCTGTGACCGGTTCTGCCCATACGGCACTGATTCCTTACTGGGCGGGTGTTACAGGAAAAGATGAGCTTTCTGCCATCCAGTTGTCTGCAAGAAAGGGATTTTTAAATTGCAGAAATCACAGCGACAGTGTGGAGATGAGTGGTGAATGCCAGCTTTACCTGAAAGGTGAAATTTTTATGGACTAGCCCATTTTTTTGCTGAATAAGAAATTGGACTATTTATTCATTTACTGTTTTTATCCATCTTTCGGGTTAATCAAACCCAATTTTTCCGAATGAATAATCGCCTCGGCACTGTGCCTGAAATAACAACAATGAACTGATAGATTTTCGATCTTTTTTAAATTTTCCTCTGCTCCTTTTTTCCTGGATTTGCCGACCTGCCTGATATAAACTGCAAAAATCTTACCTGGAAAATGCGTGACCACAGACAAATAAATAGGTAAGTCAATCTGGGAATCATCGCCCATCAAAACAAATTGAAGGCTGGGAAAATCTTCGATGATGCGAACGATCCTTGCAAATTTGGTCATCAGATTAACAGAGCCGGTTTTCCAGAATTGTTGTAAACCTTTCATTTTACTCAATAAAAAAATTCCTTTGGGCAATCGGTTCATCCGTGCAAATTCAGTAAGCAATCCGTATAGGTTCCATTCACTTCCGGACACATAGAAGAAAGGATTCCGGTTTCCATTCACTGGATTATTCCGCGCCAGCAATTCATAATGTTTTACAACGCCTTTAAAAGGCTTTCTGCTCCGGGCGTTCTTAGTAAAAAGCACGTACAATTTCCGGCGAAAGCGGGCCGAATGAGAGATTAGGAATGTATCGTCGATGTCAGAAATAAATCCATGCTGCGACGGAAATGGAACATAAATTTCACTCGTACTTTTAATAATCCTTTGTCTGTATTTTTCTTCTTCAAGATAAACCTCTACAGTTTGCCATCCTTTGCCAACAGGGGCTTCGGGAAGAAATTCAAACCTGAAAAAGCCATCTTCCCCTGCCTCAGTATGATACGTTATTTCCTGGAACCTGATAGAAATTTTAGCACGTGGAAAAGGTATCACCATGAACAATCGAACCATCGAAAAAAAATTTACCAGCCAGTTAGTACGAAAAGTTTTTCGCGGAAAAGGGCTCAGTTTTAATACGTGCCCCAATACGACTATTTTTTCTTCATTGCCATAGCCGTGATACACCCTGATCACGGGGCGATTATTGAGCCTCAGTAAAATAAATATTTTCCTTTTTATCTTTTTCCACAGGGAAACTTTTTTTTGTTTAGTTTCTGAATGTAACTTCATTTTAATTTATAAAAAGTATGGATCACAATTCCAGCTTAAATATATTCTTTATTATCAATCCTGTTTCGGGAAAGAAAAAAATTAATTGGGAAAGCCTGATCCGTGATTATTTTAAGCAACTATCTTACCACATTGAATTTCTTATTCTTACCGGCGTGGAGGATGAGGTGTCTATCCGTGACAAAATAAAAGAACTTTCGCCGCAAAAAGTGGTAGCTGTAGGAGGAGATGGTACTATTTCATTGGTAGCCTCGCAATTGTCGGGCAGTTTCATTCCGATGGGCATTCTGCGTGGGGGCACTGCAAACGGAATGGCAACTGAATTGCAAATTCCGTCAGACACCTCTGCTGCACTTGATGTGATCATTAAAGGAAAGGAGCAGAAATGTGATCTGATCCGGTTGGGCGAAACGGAATTTTGCATTCATTTAAGCGATGTAGGATTGAATGCGCGGCTCGTAAAATATTATGACAAGAGCGCTATCAGGGGATTGTGGGGGTATGTAAAATTATTGATCAAAATTATGGTAGAAGGGAAACCTGTGAAAGCGCACATTCGCGCGGATAATTTTGAAAAAGATATTCCGGCTTATATGATCGTTTTTGCCAATGCCTCCAAATATGGAACCGGGGCGCTTATCAACCCCGGCGGTTCCATTGGTGATGGAAAATTTGAGTTGGTGATAGTGCGAAAGATTTCTCTGGTAGAATTTGCCAAATTATTTCTAAAGAAAGCTACGTTCAATCCTCAAAAAGTAAAAGTCATTCAAACTACCAAAGCAGAAGTGAGCCTGAAGAGAAAAACTCATTTCCAGATAGATGGCGAATACATGGGAAGGGTTAATAAAATAAAAGCGGAAATTGTTCCCGGAGCTTTGCTCTTAATGGTTCCGGATACTCCGCGATGATTCTTCTATTTTTTTACAAAAATTAAATTCAGAAAATAATGCGTCGTAATTCCACTCGTCTGAATAACGTCCTTTTACTGCCGGCTCCGTATTTTTATATTTTAAAAATAAAGCAGTAACGCTCTTGTGCTGCCTGGCAGGCCTTTTATCTTTGTTTCAGAATTGGATCGATGTTTTACAAACATTGATGAGAAACAAAAATACAATGAGACATATCATTCACTTTTGCAGAAAAAATCAAAAGCCGGTATCCATCCAATCTTAATTCTTAAAATCGATATTAAAAATATAAATCCTATGAAACCCGGCCTGTAAAGGCTAAAACTTTAAACCTGAAAAACACAAAACCAGGCTTAAATCTTTAAGGAACTTCCGTGATAAACTGCGGAAGTTCTTTTTATTTAAAAATTCTAACTTTACGTGGTAACTCATCTTTCATTCTTTAAAAATATTTTATGATTGAAACTATTCCAGGGCTTCCGCCATACGTGGCCGCTTTTAATGCTACAGGAAAGATAACAGGAAAAGACTATGATGAAATTATCAATCCCTTGGTAAGCAAAATTTATAAACAAAACGGAAAAATAAATTATCTGCTTGTTCTCAA
>JBIQMJ010000360.1:0-4534 GCA_044463445.1 Segetibacter koreensis | reverse complement strand
TGATCAGTAGCTGAAACCTGTGTTCCCCTGGTGGCAAAAGAAAATAAATCAGGCAATACATCCACGAGTGAAGGTGAAGAAAAAGAAATTCCCTTATCCGAAGAAGAGGTGTACATAATACTATCACCCACGCCATATACGAGATGAAGATGGTCGTTTTTATCTTTGACAATGTCCGGCATCTGACCATTGGCTATTACAAAATCGGCTTTAGAAAAAACTTTCTTTTCATTACACGCGATAATAATGCAAAAGGCAATTGTAATTAAGAAAGATATTTTAAAGGGCTTGTACATTTTAAGTTGTTAAATTCTTAGCCGTGAGGCTGTGAGATGATTTATAAAATTATCACTAATAAATTTCCTCTTACATTTTCATTCCACCCATATCCATTCCCGCCATTGGGCATGCGCCTTTTCTAATTTTTAATTGCATATCCGGTTTACAGAATAAAAATCGTTAATACTTTTAACTGGCACAACAACTCATTTTCTTTACATCGGTAGTAAAGGACATTGCAGCTAATTTCACTCCTTCACTTAAAGTAAGGTAAGGATGAAACATTCCAATGATTTCTTTTAATGGTATTTTGTATTTTATCATAAGGCTTAATTGCATTAGCAATTCACCACCTTCAGGTGCTACAATTCTTGCACCTAAAAGCAAATCATTTTCCGGGTTTCTAATCAGCTTAATAAAACCTCTTGTATCTAATGCTACTATGCTTCTTGGAATGTCCTTTAAATGGAATACGGTAACCTGATGTGGAATATCTTTTTCTTCTGCTTCTCTGTCGTCTATGCCTACACCTGCTACTTGTGGATCAGTAAATACAACCCAAGGCAAAACAGAAAAATCTGCTTTCTTGTGATGTGCTTTGAAAGCATTGATTACAGCCTTGCCACCTTCATAGGCTGCTGTATAAACAAAAGGGGGATTAGTAGTAACATCGCCAATCGCAAATATATCTTCTGCACTTGTTCTAAGCAAATCATCTACTTTAATCAATCCTCTTTCAGTTGTTTCAATCCCTGTCTTTTCCAATCCTAATTCTTCTGTGTTTCCTTTTGTACCTGTAGCCACAACAATATGCGAAGCTTCTATGGCTTCTGTTTCATAGGCTGAATTAATGTAAGAAACTTTGATATTGTTTCCTTCTTTCCAAACTTTATTAACTGTTGTTCCTGAATGAATGATTATTCCTTCATCAATAAGATGTTTTTCTAATTCATCTGTAACGTCTTTTGCTTCTTTTGAAAGAATGCTTTTAGAACGTTGAACGATTGCAACTTTAGTTCCCATTCTTTGATATGCTTGTGCAATTTCCAAAGCAATATAACCTGCCCCTAAAATGATAAGAGACTGAGGTTGTTCTTCTAATTCAAATAATGTTTTGCTGGTTAAATAAGGCACATCGTTTATGCCATTGATTTGGGGTATCAAAGTAGTAGCGCCAGTTGCAATGATTATTTTAGAGCCTTTATAAAGTTCTCCATTCACTTCAACAATATTCTTCTCTATAAATTTTGCTTTCCCTTCTATTACTTTTAAATGTGGTAAGCCTGGTAACAGATCCATATACTTATGCTGCTGCATATCGTTTACCAAAGCTGTCTTCTGCTTAATAATTTCAGCAAAATTGATTGTTGGCTTTCCGGCAGTCACACCGTTAAAGTTTGAAACAGAAGCATGACGAATGCTTTCGGCTGCTCTTATTAAAAACTTCGATGGAACACAACCTACATTTACGCAAGTGCCACCAAATGGCAAACCACCATTAATCATCAGCGTAGATACTTTCATGCTATCAGCATGAATAGCTGCTGCAAAAGCAGCCGAGCCACCACCTATAATAATCAGGTCAAACTTTTTTTCGGTATCAACGTTACAGCAATCCATAAATATGTATTTTAAAATGAAGCAATCTTTTGAGCGTAGTTTGCTTTTAGCCTTGTTTTGCAGTAGCTTTTTCGGAAACTGCTACAGCTTTATATCCTATTTTTTCTATAGCTTCAATAATATCGGCAACAGATGTTTTGGCAGGATTATATTTTATGGTAGCTAAATCACCGGGATACTCTACTTTCTGTTCAATAACTCCATCTATCGCTTTCAATGTGGTTGCTACATGATTGGAACAACCAGCACAAGTCATGCCCATGATTTTTAATTTAACTGTTTTAGGTTCTCCTTTAGTTACAGTTTTTATAGTCGTTTGAGCATTTGCTTTACTTTGTGCAATACCGCAAACCTGTGCTGCAATTACTAAAAATGAACCTGCGATAATAGAAAAGCTTTTCATTTGTTATTTGTTTAAAAGTTCATAATTAGTTACCGTATATCCTGTTTTGGCGATAGCATTTTTAAGTTGCTCAACCGTTGTTTTTGACTTATCAAATTTGACGATGCTTGTTCCATTATCATAAAATGTTTGAGCATCAATTACACCCAATACTTTGTATATTTCGTTGTTTACTTCAGTCTCACATCCTTTACATGTCATTCCTTTGATAGCAAAAGAAGCCGTATTAATATTGTTACTTTCCACAACCACTATATTTTGCTTCTGTGGCTTTGCATAAAATATTTGAGCATAATAAGGGAAAGCAATCAGTGTAATAGCAGCTATGGTAATAATTATTAAGAATGTTTTAGAAGCAAGGAAACTTTTCTTTTCAACTGCACAAGTTCCATCGGGACCACATGCTGCATTCTGTTTGGTGCTTATTGTTTTGTACCATGCAAAAGCTAATGCAGCTATAGCCAAACCAATTAAATAAGGTCGTGCTGGTTCTAACCATGAAAGTGATGAAGCTACGCCACTTGCACCTGCAAGCAATGCTAATACAGGCGTAATACAACAAAGCGAGGCTGCAATTGCCGCTACTATTCCTACTCCTGTAGCCGTCTTTGATGATGGTACTTCTTTCATACTTTTTGTTTTTTTCTATTGGTTATCGTAATATGTTCAAAAAGAGGCCTTATAACTTTTAAATGTTCCTCCTTCATGGAATAAAAAATGGTTTGTCCTTCTCTGCGTGGCTGAATGATGCCGACATCTTTCAATTTGCGTAAATGCTGGGATACTGCCGGAATGCTCATTTCTAAAATATCGCTTAAATCACAAACACATAAGCCACCTCCTTCTTCCTCTAATAAATAAAGTATTTTCAACCGCACCTTATTACCGGCAGCGCTAAGCACCTTGCTGAGACGGCTAAAAGAACTTTCAGCTGATTTAATTTTATGCCTACATTCCTTTATCAATAATTCGTCGGCATACAGACGTATACAATTTTGACCATCCATGTTCCAATTTTCAGCAAAGATACTCAGTGGTTTTTATTTAAGTAATTGCTTAAATGTTAAAGAAATAATTTTCTCCCTTATTTACATTGCTTTTACAAATCGGTGTTTTACAATTGCCTACATGCACCTGCCTTCATTTCGTGGACAGGTGGCACAGCCTCTTACATTTTCATTCCACCCATGTCCATTCCGGCCATCGGGTTTGCGCCTTTTCTAAAAATATATTCGCTTTGTAAAAGATAAGCGCCCGATGTTACTACTGCGTCATTCTGCTGAATGCCTGATTTTATTTCAATCATATTCGCGCTTTCCATGCCGGTTTCAACCATCACGCTTTTAAATTTATTTTGAGAAGTTTCTATCCATACCATCGCCATTTTCCCGTCTCTTAAAACGGCATCTGATGGCAGGAAAAGAGCATTTACTCCGCCGGTTTTTACAGTGATATAAGCGGACATTCCCGGTTTCAGTTGATTTCCTTCATTGGTAACGGGTATCCTGATAAGATTGATTCTTGAAGCGGTATTTAATTCAGGATTTTGAAACGAAATTTTGCCTGGAAATTTTTTTCCCGGAATGTCCGGTATTTCTATCATAACATTTTTCGCATTATTCAATTGTGCAAGTTGCGTAGCATATACCTGTGCTTCCACCCAAAGGGTCGAAAGGCCAGCGAGCTTTACTATACTACCTCCTTCGGAAACATAATCTCCTTCCTGTAGATTTAGCTCGGTGATATATCCTGATGCGGTACTGAAAAAAGTAGTGCGCGGATTAGCAAGCGCTCCTTTATTGATATTCTTTACTTGTTGCTCACTCATGCCCCAAAGAAGTAATTTGTTTTTTGCGGCATCAATAACATCATCAAAATTGATAACTGAATTGCCAAGCGTTTCTTTCTTTTGCAAAGCGAGTATATACTCTTGCTTTGCATTGTTCAATTCTTCGCTATAAATATCATATAGCGGTGCGCCTTTCGTAACATAATCGCCGATTTTTTTGAAATACAATTTCTCTATACGACCGCCAACTCTTGCGCTAACGTCATTTATTTTCGTTTGATCGAAATTCAACGTCCCGGTTAAAACCACTTGATTCCCTACGAAGGCATTACCGATTGTATCTAACTGGATATTTCCTAATTGCATTTGTTCAGGACTAAGAGCAAGTTCATCATTATCTGCCTGTTGATTGCTCTTCTTAACCGGTGTTAAGTCCATGTGGC
>JBIQMJ010000359.1:0-4543 GCA_044463445.1 Segetibacter koreensis | reverse complement strand
AACTGGTGGCTTCACAGCAAATGGCATTGCTACCCGTGGACTTAATCCCTTGCAGAGTATTGAGATGAATACCAGGCAGGATGGTTATAATATCAGTGGAGATATTTTTGGATATAATGAATCATATTATCTCCCTCCGATGGAAGCAGTAAGCCGGATAGAAATGGTGCGTGGCGCGGCTTCGCTTCAATTTGGAGCACAGTTTGGCGGTATGGTAAATTATGTTTTAAATGAGCCGCCAAAAGACAAGGCTTTTGAATGGTACACCTCGCAAGCCGCTGGGAGCAATGGTCTGTTCAACACTTTCAATTCTGTTGGTGGCACTATTCATAAAATTAGCTATTACGGTTTCGCCCAATTTCGCACTATGGAAGGATGGAGGCCTAACAGTAGTCAATGGCAGTTATCCGCTTTTGGTAAAGTTCAATATACCCCTTCTGAGAAATTGAATATCGGTGTGGAATATACACTTCTCCGCAATAAAATCAAAATGCCGGGTGGCCTTACAGACAGCATGTTTGAAGCAAATCCGAGATCTTCTTTCAGAAGCAGAAACTGGATAAAAAGCCCATGGAATATTGTGACTACGTATGCCAATTTTACTTTTTCTCCACGAACCTCTTTGAATATAAAAAGCTCTTTAATGCTTAGTAACCGGGCATTGGTTTGGCGTAATGAAGATGGAGGCGCAGGTGCATTGGATGATATTGATCCTTCCACAGGAAAATATATTAACCGTGAAGTAGAAAATGAAAACATGAATAATACGACTACAGAAATAAGGTTGCTGCATAATTACAACTTTGCTAAAATGAAGAATACACTGGCAGGAGGTGTAAGATATACCTATGCCTGGTTTAAAAAACAAAGTGGTGGCGAAGGAACTACCGGATCTGATTTTGATTTATCCATTAAAGGAGAATACGAAAAAAATATCGATTTCACCACCACTAATATTGCCCCTTTTGTTGAAAATATTTTCAGGATAAATAACCGTATAAGTATCACCCCCGGTTTTCGCTTTGAGTATCTAAAAAGTACCAGTGAGGGCTATAAAGAATCGGATGGTGTAAAAATTATTTCTGATGAAAACCGGGAAAGGTATATTCCCTTATTTGGCATCGGCGTTGAGTATAAAATAACTGCTAACACCAATGTATATACGAATATCAGCCAGGCATACCGGCCAATTACTTATTCGCAATTATCACCCATTGGTGTTACTTCAAAGATAGATCCCAACCTTAAAGACGCTACCGGTTTTAATGCCGATCTTGGGTACCGCGGCACGGTTAAAAATTATTTGAATTTTGACCTGGGCTTATTTTATATGGCGTACAATAAAAGAGTTGGTACTGTATTAGTCAATTCCGGTTCTAATCAGCCCTATACGCTTCGCACCAATGTTGCCAATAGCGTTCACCAGGGATTAGAAAGTTATGTGGAATTTAATTTGTTGAAATACCTGGACCAGCATTCCAAAAGAGGATTGAGTATTTTTAATTCTCTTGCTTTAATTGACGCTAAATATACAACTGGAGAATTTAAGGATAACCGGGTGGAGGCTTCCACAAAATATATCAACAGGATTGGCTTAACTTATTCTGATAAAAAATTATCAGGCACTATGCAAATGAGTAATGTGGGTGATGCTTTTGGTGATGCTACCAATGCCCGGGTAAGTTCAGATCCGGTTGCGGGTTACATACCTGCTTACAACGTTTTTGACGTAAGCGCCACCTACAGAATCGATCGTTATTCTTTGAAAGCAGGTATGAATAATATTGCCGATAAAAAATATTTTACACTTCGCGCTGATGAATATCCCGGACCGGGAATTATTCCTTCAATTGGAAGAAGTTTTTATGTTGGTATATCTGCTAAGTTTTATTAAAGAGTAATTTTCCATAATTATATGAATAAGATTACAATTAAGAGATAGCAATCTATTTTTTTACTCACCTCCTTTTATCTATTGCAAATCAATAAATACTTTCACATAATAATAGCATACAAACAACAGAGCGAGTCCACTTACTATTTGAATACTCTTTCTAATCCACGTAAGCTGTGCAAACTTTGTAACCGCACAGGCAAATGCACTAACAATTAGGAACGGCAAACCCCTTCCGATTCCAAATGCCAATGCAAGCATAAATCCATAAAGAGGATTTGCTTTAGCGGCAGCAAATGAAAGGAGTAATAATAGAGGAGCGGCAGATGTTCCTAAGCTAAAAACCAATCCATAGACAAAAGAGCCTCCTACACCAGGCTTACGTATAGAAGCCAGCCTTGTTACATTCATTCTTGGTCCATAAAAGGCGAGCACCGCAGCTAAAGCTGAAATTAAAGCCATAGACAAAGCCCAGTACTGGCCGAATTTTTCAGTTAGAAAAATACCCAATTTACCAGCCAATGCACCCAATAAAGTGAGGCAAACAACAATGCCACAAAAGAAGGCCAGTGCAATCATAAATCCCTTATTGGACTTTTTTTCTGTATTGCTGCTCACCAGTCCGGCTATGCCAAGTCCAACAGGCAAAGTGCAAGGACATACACCTGTAGAAATAATGCCGGCGACTGCAGCAATTAGCAAACTAATAACTGAACCATTTGACAGTGCCTGACTAAACTGTTGGATAAAGTTTTCTAAACTCATTGTTTAATCTGTTGTGGTTTACCGGCAGTATAGCCTTTATCGTTTACCGCTTTCTGAATTTGTTGAGGTTTAACCTCGTTAGGATAATAGCTAATAATCGCATTTTTCTTTTCAAGGCTCACCTCAACATTTGTAACACCATTTAATGATTTAATCGCTTTTTTCACGGTTGATTGGCATGCCATACATACCATTCCATCAATTGACATTCTAAAACTTTGAACCGTCATAGATTTAGTCTGCTCTTTTATTGGTTCTGTTTTCTTTTGTTGCTGAGCGCATGAAGGGGTAACAAATGCAAGTAATAGCAAAAGTGAGGAAGCCATTAGCTTAATCAATCCAATTCTTTTAATCATAATAGGAAGCTTTATTTTTTATTGAAATTGTTGTTGAAATTTATAGTAGAAAGGATAAGTATATTGTTTTCTTCCAGCTGCTGCTGTGCCATTATAGTTCAATAGCATTATACCCCTCCTTCTCTAAAACCTTTTTGAGCTCTTCTTGTTTTATTAGTTCCGGATAATAATTCACCAACACTTGTTTTTGCATCACTTTTGAATTAACATCTTTTACTCCAGGCAAAGCCGTTAAGGCATTAGTTATTTTTTCAGCGCAGCCCTCACAAACCATATTGGAAACTTTAAATCTTGTCTCTGTCAATACTTCCATTGTTTCCGGTAATATACTTTCAAGTTTTAAAGTCCTGATACGAAGCGTATTAATTAAAATTGAAAAAATGCTAACAATCATTACTACTATTGCCAGCATAGGAGTTATAAAACCAAGGGTGGCAAGCAGCATTCCAACAAAATTGAACAGTACGGCAATAATCACATTATTTGTCATTGTTTTATAGCTTGCCTTTCCTAATATAACTGCATTCAATACATCTATTAATCTATCACCAATTAAGATAACACCGGCAGCCTCTATAGCGACATCAGTACCTGCACCTATGGCAATCCCTACATCACTTTGAGCTAAAGCCGGTGCGTCATTTATTCCATCGCCAACCATCGCCACCTTATACCCTTTCCTTTGTAATTCTTCTATGGCAGTTGCCTTTTCACCAGGTAATAATTCTGCCTGTACTTCATCAATACCCAATTTTTTTGCAATTGGTACTGCTACTTGTTTGGCATCTCCCGTAAGCATTACAGTTCTTATACCTCTATGCTTCATCTTTGCTATTACCTGCTCACCGGTAGGGCGTGGCGTATCCTGTAAAGCAATTACACCAATTACAATACCGCCCTTAGCAATAACTACCGCAGTTTTACCTTCATTTCCTAAAGCACTTATTGTATTTCTAACATCGTTAGAAACTCCGACACCGCTTTGTTCTATAAAAGAAGGTTTACCAGCTAATACCATCTGGCTATTAATATTTCCTGAAACGCCTTTACCAGGTATTGCTTTAAAATTGTTTATTGATAATTTGGGGGCATCCTCTTTTTGAGCGAAGAAAGTAATGGCTTGTCCTATCGGATGCTCTGATTTATTTTCTAGTGCTTCGGCAATAGATAATAATTCAATGCCATTCCCATTAATAGCTTGGACATCTGTTACGGTAGGTTTGCCATAAGTAAGTGTACCTGTTTTATCAAAAACAATTGTATCAACTTTTGACAATCCGTAAAACACTTCACTCGCTTTTACTAAAAGACCAATTGAAATTCCTTTTCCACCTGCAATGGCAGCCAGCATAGGCGTGGTAATGCCTAATGCGCATGGATAACCCATGATGACGGTGGTAAGAAATATAAGAGTCGCTTGTATATAATTCCCGGTTGCCAATCCCCAGGCAACAAAAGCAATAGCAGCAGCAATAAATACAACAGGGCCAAAATAGTTCATTAATTTATCCGCCAAGAGTTCAACAGG
>JBIQMJ010000358.1:0-4548 GCA_044463445.1 Segetibacter koreensis | reverse complement strand
GAAGTGTGTATAAAAACCCCAAGGCCCGAGGAATAATTACCCTCAGTGAATCATTTCCTTTGGTTTTATCAAGTCTTTCAATTTTTAATAATTCCCCTTTAAAATTTCTTATCTCTTCCGTGAAATCAGTATGTGTACCAACCAGCATTTCTTGAAGAAATCTCAGAGTTTCTTCACAAAATTTTCCGCAGCTTAAACCAGAAGAATCAAAATCTCCTTTCCGGAATCTAGATTTAATATTAAGATATTCCTTTATGATCCTGTTTCTAAATTTAGCAGGCACATTCTGAAGATAAAAATTTAGGTTCTCACTATTTTTTCCAGTATTCATATTGCCCATCTTTTCTTTCGCGTTCCAATATATTATCTTTCACTAATCTGCTAAGTGTTGCAGAAATATTTTGTGGCGAAAACTTAACAGCTTTTTTTACATCGCAATGGGTGATTATATCATTAAGCTTTCTATTAATCGAAAAATAATTTTCCTCTATTAGCCTTTTCATCATCTCTAAGGCCGAAGGATTTGATGAACCGCTCTTTTTTGCTTCTTTAATATTCGTACTTGATGGTGAAGTATTCGAAGTTTTTTTCCCAACCTTTCTCCCCGCTTTGGAAGTGATTGCCTGATAATCTGGGTTAGCAATCTCTTTAAGAATTTTTTCAGCGAAATCTGTTCCTCCTGCAATCAAGGTAAACTTCCCCTTTTCTTTTTCTGAAAAATATTTTTGCATATCCATTGACAAGAATTTTCTGAAATCCTTTAACTTTAATTTTTGTTGAGTGATGATATCATTTAATTCCTCCCTTTCTGTAAATTCATTCCCGCTCATTTTTTTTGCATAGACATAAAGAACCGCAAGACGTTTTGTTTTGTCAAATTTTGACTTTTCTTTTAATCTGTTGTCTACAATTTCCAATTTCCCGTCATCATTTTGAGTAAAAATTTTTGCGATTGTATCCATGTAATTCATTTCAACAACTTCTGCATCCTGAATGTCAGTTGTCGGTTCCTTTAAAAGGGTGTTACTATTACTCTTCCCTACTCTCATTTGTAACTGATTTCTGAACGGATTTTTGGTAAGAATAGGATGTCCTGTAACCACGCTATTGAAAGCATTGGCTAGATAAAAGCCAACGTCATTAGTAAAACTTGCAGCCATTGTTTTTGAATTTCCTTTCTGAGCAAACTCAATTTTATTAATTGCTTTTTCGGTGTTACCTGAAATGGAATTATACGGTTCCCCACACACCATACAGAAGTTTGCATTTTCATCACGTAGAGTATGGCATTTTTTGCATTTAATTTGAGCTCCGCACTGTTTACAAAACAGTGATTCAAGCGGTAACACGGTTTTACAATTACTACAATAAACAGTATTCATTTGAATTGATTTATTTGGTTATTCTATTTTTTTATTCAATATCTTTTATCCCGCGGCGGCACAGGTCATTCCCATAAGAATCTTTATCCCTGATAGTGCCGTTAGGTCTGTGAATAACAACTTCGAATATTTGATTGATTGCGATCTCTTTTGCAATTTCAATTGCTTCTTTTTGCGTATCCGTGATAGCAGTAGCTTTTTCATTACCTGCACCTTTAACTTGCCATCTTCCACCAGGATGAGGAGTTACATGTTGATGCTACCCATCTTATTTTTAAGTTTAAGATTTTTTGCTTTAACCTTATCACGGAGTAGAGGTGCAACGGAAAGCTTCAAAAGATTTATTGGTAAAAAAATAAAATACTAACTATTTATTGCTTTATTAAAGCCCACTTTATTATACCAAGCCACTAATTTTATTAACAACAATCCCCACAATTCCATTCTTAAACCTATCCAGTTCTATTTCCTTTAATCCTGCTTCTTTAAGCGCTACCATTTCCATTTCTTCTTTTTGGGTTTCCATCAAAAATTTCAAGTCATCTATTGTCATATCCTTATTCGCCACCTGCAAACTCCATTTCCTTATATTGACTTTCAAGCCATCTAATACATCCATTCCGTCAGCCTTTGCTTCTTTAAGGCTGTCTTCCAGCGATTTCTTTGCAAGGCTTATCACTTCGGTTTGTATACTTTTAAAAAGAGTCTCAAAATCAAAGTCCATTGTTTTCAATTTTATTTAGTTAGCTATAGAAGAAGGCTTTATTTTTTTACTTTCCAGGCCGGCTATCTGGTCAAAAGATTGAGCAATTAAATCCTTTTCATTCTCAATAAAAGCGGCGCTTAATTTTCCCTGGTTTTTCCAACGTTGTATAAACCCACCGTACAGGTGCCCGGTGGTATCTAACATCTTCGCCCACATTTTTGTAGTGATGGTATTCCTGGGCCGGTTTTTCTCATATTCGTATATTTTTTGCATTTCAGTGTGCACCGCTGAAACATTCTGCACATGATTCGCATAATCTTCATTGGCCATGCCCATCACATTTAGCGCATCTACCTTTATAGAGGTTGCCTGGGTATAGGCATACTGATCAAAGCCGGATATAGTGGCACAACTATATAATAATGAGCACAAAAAAATACAAACACTAATCCTTACATAAAATTTCATTCTCAGTTATTTAGCTTATTAAAAAGTAAATCTTTTAATGTGTTAGTTTACAAATTTTAAACCATACAGTAATGTGTAAACTATAATATGTAAACTTGTCAGTTTTTATTCGATATTGTCATTTTAGCTGACAACAACGAAAATAACAGTAAATTGGGACAGGAATATCCAGCTTTCTATATGATAATATGTATTTTTGTAAACTATTTAAAGTAAGCATAACTTTTAAACTTCTACAATGAATAACATCTTTGCAAAAAGGTTTAAATCCGCGCGTTTGTTAAATGGCTTTTCGCTGCAGGATCTTGCAGATGCATTGGAGAACAAAGTCACCCGGCAGGCTCTCCACCGATATGAAAAAGGAGAAGTGTTACCCGACAGTGAAATGATTGGTTTATTAAGCAATGTTTTAAAGGTCCGCCCTGATTACTTTTTCCGCGACACCGATGTAGAAATAGGCGAAGTAAATTATCGAAAATTAAAACGGATGCCTGCTAAAGAAGAAGCCAGGATTGTTGAGCAAACCCGCGAATACCTGTCAAGATATCTTGAACTCGAAGAAATCCTAGGCCTGCAGAATAAATTTTTGAATCCTCTTGAAGAGTATAAAGAAGTAACTAATTACGAACAGGTGAACAATGCGGCAAAACTGCTTAGAAATAAGTGGGAACTAGGCAACGACCCCATTTCGAATGTAATAGGATTGCTTGAAGACCATTTCATCAAGGTAGTGAAAATTGACGCAGATATCACTTTTGACGGATTGCAAACCTGGGTTAACGATTCTATTCCTGTGATAGCCTATAATACCAGGAGATTAGAAAAAAATGACAGAATACGTTTTACTTTGTTGCATGAACTGGCTCATCTTTTATTGACCTTTGGCGACATTTCCGAAAAACAGATAGAAACTCTTTGCCACCAGTTTGCGGGTTCTATGCTTTTACCTGATACTGCTTTAAGGGCAGCCCTCGGGGAGCATCGAAACAAGCTGCTCATGCCTGAATTAGGAAACATCAAAAAGCAATATGGAATTTCAATACAGGCTGTTGTTATGAGGGCAAAAGCTTGTAACATTATTAATGATCATTATACGCGGCAGTTCTTTTTTATGATGAACCAGATGAACTGGAAAGTGGATGAACCGATCCAATATGAAGGGAAAGAGGAATCCAATCGTTTTGATCAGTTAATTTACAGGGCTTTGGCTGAAGAACAGATTTCAATGAGCAAAGCCGCCTCATTAAAAAATCAGAAACTTGCGGAGTTTCGGGATGAAATTTTGGTCGTCCAATAGAATCAAAATCATACCTTAGTACTCCCTGTGAATTGCATATCCAAACTAAGCAATTATGAGATTAGCCATTACGGATGCCTGTATTTTTATTGATTTATACTACCTGCAACTAACTGCACTATTTTTTAGCCTGGATTTGCAAGTTCATACTTCTATTGATGTACTTAATGAACTTTACGGGAATCAGCTAGAGATACTTTCCGCATTTCAATTGGTTGGCAAGTTAACTGCTCATAACATAACAGAAGGCGAAAAGAAAAAAATACTTTCCCTGCCTTATCCGCGTTCATTTTCTGAAAGCGACAAAACAGTTTTATACCTGGCATCACAATTAAATGCAATAGTGCTGAGCAGTGACAAAGTTGTCAGAAATACCGGTAAGAAAAATGTCATCCCTTATCATGGCATGATATGGATTTTCGATCAGTTAGTTGATAACAAGCTCATTTCGAATTCTGAAGCATCCGCTAAACTTAAACAACTTATTATGACCAACCTAGTGTATCAGAATAATAAGGAGTTGGTTGAAGAAATGCAGAAACGATTAGTGAAATGGGAGAAATGAATACCGGATTCATAGGCCCCCGCAATTGTTTGGCACATGCCTTTCCTCTGGCACACGTCTGGTTGCAAAGGAAGGGCGGCATTGACTGAACTTGTGCATAACCGTTACTTTCATGATTTTTCTTTTCAAA
>JBIQMJ010000357.1:0-4596 GCA_044463445.1 Segetibacter koreensis | reverse complement strand
GCAGCAGAATAAAAGGATAAGGCTTCTTTTAAATCAGTTGCTATTCCCAAATAATCTACAATCAATCCACCGGGCTTATCTTTAAAAACCCTATTCACGCGCGCTATTGCCTGCATGAGGTTATGGCCTTTCATTGGCTTATCCAGATACATTGTATGCAGACCCGGCGCATCAAAACCTGTCAGCCACATATCAATCACGATCACCAGTTTCAAAGGATCATTTTCATCTTTCATCCTGTCTGAAAGATTTCTTCTTTGACCTTTGGTGGTGTGATGCTTTTGCATTTCCGGGCCATCAGAACTGGCTGCCGTCATGATTACTTTAATAACTCCTTTAGCAAGGTCGTCATCGTGCCATTCCGGACGCAACGTAACAATTTCTTTATAAAGATCAGCGGCAATTCTCCTGCTCATGGCTACAATCATTGCCTTGCCTTCAAATACTTTTTCTCTTTCTTCAAAATGCGTTACAATATCCTTTGCTACATTTTTAATTCTTTTGGGATGGCCGATGATTGCTTCCAACTTTGTCCATCTTGCTTTTGCTTTTTGCTGATCGGTTAATTCTTCATCTTCCAGTTCCCTGTCATATTCTTCAATCAGTTTTCGTCCTTCTTCATCCATACTCACTTTTGCCAACCGGCTTTCATAATAAATTCTTACCGTTGCCCCATCATTTACCGCCTGCGAAATATCATAAATATCTACATACTGCCCGAAAACCTGTGGGGTATTGATATCAGTACCCTCAATAGGCGTTCCTGTGAAGCCAATGAAGGTGGCATTGGGAAGCGCATCTTTATGCATGAATTTTGCAAATCCGTAACCAATACGTTTCCCTGTTATTTCTTTTGTTTCCTTATCCACCACATCTTTCATTTTTCCTTCAAAGCCATATTGTGTGCGGTGCGCTTCATCAGCAATTACTACTATGTTTCTTCTTTCAGATAGCAGCTCGTATTGCGTCTTACCGGCTTCGGGGAAAAACTTTTGAATAGTGGTGAATACAATACCACCACTTGCTACCTGTAATAATTCTTTTAAATGCTCACGGCTCTCTGCCTGAACCGGTTCCTGTCTTAATAGTTGCCGCGCTGATGCAAACGTTCCGAAAAGCTGGTCATCCAGGTCATTTCTGTCTGTTAGTACTATCAGTGTAGGATTCTCCATTTGCGGAGCCGTAATTAATTTGCCTGCATAAAAAACCATGCTTAGGCTTTTACCCGAACCTTGCGTATGCCAAACAACGCCACCTTTTTTTGTTCCGCCGATACCCGACGCTTCTATAGTACTTTCTACCGCTTTATTAACAGCATAATATTGATGGTAAGCCGCCAGCTTTTTTTCTGTTATAATTTGTGTAATCCCTGTTGCGGAATCTTCTCTTTTTGTTTTTTCAAATACAATGAAGTTGCGTATCAAATCAAGCAAGGTAGCCTGATTCAGCATTCCTTTTAATAATACTTCTAATTGTGGCTTAAATCTCGATGCATCTTTTATGCCATCCATGCTTTTCCAAGCCATATAGCGGCTGAAACCAGCGGACAAACTGCCCGCCTTACATTCATGCCCGTCTGATATTACGCCGATGGTATTGTAAGTAAATAATGCGGGAACCGTTGCTTTGTAAGTTTGAATTTGCTCATACGCTTTTCTTATAGTAGCATGTTCATCGGTAGCATTTTTTAATTCCAGGATAACCAGCGGAATTCCATTTATAAAAAGTAATACATCCGGTCGTTTGTTCCGGCCATTCTCCACAATGATATATTGATTTATAGCAAGAAACTCATTATTAGCCACATTTTCAAAATCTATTAATGCCACTTCATAGCTTCTTTCATAGCCATCTTTCTGATAAGGGACCTTTACTTTCTCCACCAGATATTCATGAAAGGTTTCATTATTGAAAAGCAGGTCAGGAGAATAAATTCTCAACACTTTTTGTATCGCCTGTTCCTGTGCATCTTTTGGAATATGAGGATTTAAAATACCTACAGCTTTGCGTAACCGTTCAATTAAAATAATTTGTTCAAAACTTTCTCGCTCTGCATCCTGAGCACCCGGAGCAATAGCCAAACCATGCACATATTCCCAACCCATTGATTGAAGGGTTTCGATGGTGAAGGTTTCTATATGTGATTCGGTAATGGGCTTCATTCAATCAAATCAATTAAAGTACAGTTATTTTTTCCGCATCCGATTTTAATAAGGCCGCCTCAATACTTTTTTCTTTCTCTTTTAACAAACTTAAAAACAGACTAATAAATTCAATGACTTTTTCTTTGTACTGCATAAAACCACAATGAAAGACGTGAACAAGTCTTCCCTTGTCATTCCACTTAAATTCATCAATTACTCCCACTTCTTTCAAAACCACTTCTGCTGGCTCTTTTTTCCAAGCTGGTATTCTCGAAGAAAAATCAATAAAACAATAGTCTAAATTGGATACAGCAATATCCATAACAAAGGAGCAATTCCCAATTTTGTATTCCCCTAAATAATAACAAACATCTTTCCAAACGCCAATATGGTCAAAGGGTTGAACATCATTTTTTACTTGGAAATGATTATAAATTTCTGTACAGATATACCAGGGTAATTCATTGCTGGCATTTCTAATAGACAGAAGTATTTCGCTATTTTCCTGCTTCTTTTCTAAATAATTGTAAAAAGTCTTCATATATTCATGATCCATGTGATTACGTGTTAGATATTTTAAAATTTTATGGTACTGTCTTAAGATAGATAATGAGTCAATATGTGCGGTAATGTCTATACACTTTTTCAACCATCCGCTGCATAAATCATTTTCTTTTCCGTTAAAAGCACGTAAAGAAATTAATTTGTTCTTTATTTCATTTTTCTTTTCTCGTGTTACTTTCCAGGTAGCTTCATTAGGTTCTTTTGCCTGATTTAATGTTAGATAAACTACCACATCAACAATTCTATTTTCTGATTCAAGCTTTTCAACATAGGAAGGGATCTGATTATTAGTATCACCTGCATCATTAATTTTATTTTCAATTATAATTGCATGATTATTTTCTCCAATAATAGTAATATCTCTTCTTCCTACTTCTCTTGTTACTGATACTTTATTCTTATAATGATTTGAATCAATTGGTGTTTTAGAATCTTTTTTTAAAAACTGGTTCAGTAAAGAAATAAAAAGAAGCAAATACTCATTTCCGGCTTGGTGCTTACCGTCAACATCGAGAATTGCTTTTATAATGTCGCTGTGAAAATTCTCCCTGTAAAAGGTATCAGAAATTAAATTAAAAGCATTAAATCCAGGATCGACATTTTCCTGTGTATGCCTTATTCTTATTAATTCATCATCTTTTCGTTCTGAGATGAATCTTTCCATCTTTTCAACCGTGATTGGGTCCATAACTTAATAATATTTATTCCATGAAGGTGATTTTCCATTTATTTCAAAATACCGTTGCATTAATAATCCTTCCACATATCCAAGTAAATCATTATTGCTTTTGTCCATTGTTACAAACCAATAAATATCCAGCGCATCAGTATTCTCTTCAAGCATTTTCTTTTCAAAATATTCCTGTCTTTTCATTCCATTGGTTTTGTTATTGATCCTACCTTTTAAAAGCTGATCTTTAAACACACCAGATTGGTTGATCGTACCGGATTTGCCAATATAAACTAAATCAATCCTGCTGTTAGATAATCTGATGATATAATAAACTCCCGGTAATTCAGGAACATCCTTACTCACGCTAATTAATTTAGCTCCTCTGTTGAAAAAGAAGTGACCGTTATTTTTATATTTTTTTATTTCGTCGAACATATATTAGTTGTTTAGGTTCTAACTTTCTCACTCTGTATTCTTACTGCCGAAAGCAATAGCCAAACCATGCACATATTCCCACCCCATTGATTGAAGGGTTTCGATGGTAAAGGTTTCATATCTGATTCGGTAATAGGTTTCAATAACAATAATTTAACTGCTTTTAATATTTCCCGTGGTCCATGATTTTGTGATTGAAGTAAAATCTTCATAAGTTAATGTGGAAGGCTCAAGCCATCTTTCTATAAAATTCGGATTTTCACTATCTGGTCTTGGGTGAGCATTATTAATTTTTACTTGAACAGGTGTACGTACTGCATCGCCCATAATAATAGCTTGTTGTTGAGGTAATATTGGAAGTTGTTGTAGAATGTCTTCATTTGCAGATGAAACAAGTTGTTTAACGTATTTTTGATCATCTGGATTCTGTAAACGATGAATAATAAAAGAGTTGCATTGCGATAAAACAGTTTTAGACAACTCTGAAGGTCTTTGACTTGAAATTAATAGAGAAACTCCAAATTTTCTTCCTTCCCGTGCTATCCTTTCAAAAACTTTTTTTGAAATCGATACTTTTTCACTTCTATCTTTTTCAGGTATATAATTCTGTGCTTCTTCAAGAATTAACGTAATCGGTAACTCACCTCTTTGCTTATCGGTGTTTTTACTAATACGTGAAGCAAATTCTAATATTAACCTACCTACTAAACCTGTTATAGTTTCAATTACTTCAAATGGAAGTAACGAAAGGTCAACAATTACAATTTGATTTGCCGCCTT
>JBIQMJ010000356.1:0-4617 GCA_044463445.1 Segetibacter koreensis | reverse complement strand
TAAAATACAGTTACAACGACAGATACTTGCTAGGCTTGTCACTCCGTAGAGACGGTTCATCACGGTTTGGACCCGAGAAAAGATATGGAACGTTTCCGGCTGTTTCTGCTGCATGGAGGATTAGCGATGAAGGCTTTTTCAACAAGAGTTATCTTGCAAAGACCATATCGGATTTTAAATTAAGAGGTTCGTGGGGACAAAATGGCAACGATAATATTAAGAACTATAATTACGCTACCTTTTATGCTCCAAGTATTGATTTCGCCAACTATGATATTCTCAATACCAATACTTCATCAGAAACAGGCTATATTGTTTCGAGTATTGGCAATCCACAAACACAATGGGAAGCTTCAGAACAAACGAATATTGGAATTGATCTAGGACTATTTCAGAACAGGTTGTATTTGACAGCGGATTATTATATTAAAAAATCGGATAAGTTATTATATCAACCTCAGTTGGCTGCCGTCAATGGAGAAGGTACTCCTCCTTTTATTAACGTAGGAAATATACGCAATTCTGGTTTTGAGTTTTTATTAAACTATCAGGGAAATAATCAACGTAAACTTAAATATAGAGCGGATTTTTCATTCAGCACAAATAAGAACGAGGTTCTAAGTGTTGGCTCGGATGGCAACGACATCATCTACACTTCCAGAGGAATTATCCAAAAGGGACATCCCCTAGGGGAGTTTTATGGATGGAAGTACATCGGAATTCTTAAAACACAGGATGCAGTTGACAATTATACAGATAACATTGGTAAGGGCGGGATAGGAGGAATGAGATTTGCTGACGTCAATGGTGATAAAGTTGTTGATGCTGCTGATAGGACTTACTTGGGAAATCCTTCTCCAAAATTTCAGATGGGCCTAAATCTGAAGGCCAGTTATTCAAACTTTGATGTCACATTGTTTTTTGACTCTAAAGTCGGAAACAAAATTTATGACGAATGGAAAAATCAAACTGATTTTCAGTTGTTTACTTCGAATCATGGTACAAGCCTTCTGAACGCATGGTCTCCATCAAATCCGAATTCTGAAATACCAGCGTTGACCTTTATCGATCATGGACAAAGAAGAACGTCGTCTTACTTTATAAGTGATGCCTCTTTTGTAAGATTGAAATCTGCAACGGTTGGATATAACCTTTCGGAATCTTTTCTTAAAAAGACAGGTATCGAAAGATTCAGAGTATACTTTCAGGCCGAAAATTTATTTACGATTACAAAATTCAAGGGATATGACTATGAAACCCTCTTTACAGGTATAGGTAGTCTTGGTGATTTAAGCCTTTCACAGTATCCACATACCAAGGGGTACTCATTTGGAGTTAACGTTGGTTTTTAATTTATCAGCATTTAAAAAAAAATTATTATGAGAAAATATAATTATTTGTTTCTTACAGCAGCTATTCTTATAGGAATTACCTTTTCATGCACAAAAGTGCTCGATCAAAATCCTAAGGGCGCACTGAGCTCCGAAGCGCTAAAGAATCCGGAGGGTGCAGAGGCGGTCGTCAATTCCTGTTATTCAATATTAAATAATCTGAATCCACAGCCGGCGTGGGGTGGTGTTTTTGGTGAAAATTTGTACAACCCGGCATCAAATTGGGAAAGTGGCGACCTTCGTTCGGGCGATATTTATAAAGGAGGAGGAGGAACGGGCGATGTTGCTCCTCTGAATAGTGTTGAATTAGGAATCATTGATCCTACCAACGAGGCATTTGAGGACATTTGGCGTGCTTATTTTTATGCAGTATCTCGCTGTAATAAAGCAATACAACTTTTAAGTAATATCCCAGATGACGTTTTCCCTTTAAAACAAACCCGTATCGAGGAAGTGAAGGTGTTAAGAGGCTGGTTCTATTATCATTTGAAGTTACATTTTAGAACTTTTCCGTACATCGATGAAAATGTTCCTGTAGGCACAGAGCAAGATGTTCCAAATAATTTATCAGAAACAGAGTTGTGGGACAAAATAATCGATGATTTTAAACAGGGAACCAATTTGCCCTTTACAAGCTTGAAATCAGGTAGGGTAAACAAATATGTTGCTTACGCACTTCTTTGCAAAGCTTATATGTTTACCAAAAAATATGCTCTTGCTTCTTCCTACGCTGATTCAGTAATTAACTCAGGAGTCTATCATCTGCAATCGGATTTAGAGGGTCTATATTCTGATCCTAACCAGGAAAGTGATGGAGAAAATATTTTCTCATTGGCAGTTAATCTCAATCCAGGTGCCGCTAATAATGTAAGATTCAATTGGGGAGATCTATGGGTTATCCCTCCAGGTCCTTATGGTGGAGGCGATGGTTTTGACAGACCATCACAAAACCTGGTAAATGCATTCAAAGTTGATTCAAACGGACTCCCGCTATTAGATACGTATAATGAGACGGACCTTCCTCCTTCCAATACAACAATTCCTGTTGACCCAAGACTGGATCTTGCAATAGGTAGACCTGGAATTACATGGAAGGATTACACTGTAGAGCCCTATAATACCAATTGGGCAAGGACTTTGGATGTTTATGGCCCTTATTCAAAAAAGAAAAATGCTATCTATGTAAATTCCAATTTACGTTCAGGAGGTACTACAGATTTTCCATGGGCCGGAGGCGCGTTAAATTTTCCTTTCCTCAAGTTATCTGACATCATGCTTCTTAAGGCCGAAGCCTTAATAGAGTTGAATCAGAATTTGGATGAGGCAAGGAACTTAATAAATCAAATAAGAGAAAGAGCAAAAAATACTCCATGGGTAAAAAAGTTTGGGGATAACAGCGTTCCGGCAGCTAACTACCATATAGGTCTGTATCCGGCTGCGGGATGGACCCAGGATTACGCACGAAAAGCGGTTCGTTTTGAAAGAAGGCTTGAATTATGCCTTGAAGGAAAACGGTTTTTCGATTTGGTTCGCTGGGGTGTTGCGGATAGTGTATTAACCGATTATTACAATACCGAGAAAACGAAAAGGACCTATTTGAGTTCAGCTTCTTACCAAGGGCCTAAAATTGATTATTATCCTATACCACAAACGGAAATTGATTTAAGTAAGGGTGTTTTAAAACAGGACCCCAATTATTAATATATTGGCAGGTTGCTCTTAAATGCTCGGAATTTTCATAATCAAGTAATCATTAAGCGTATTTGATCAACCTGCCTTTTTTATGAAATCACCCTATACAAGATCGATTTTTTCAAAATGGTAAAAATCCCATCAAAATACATTTTTTAGCGATTGGCTAAATTATTAATCAATTCTTATAGTTTCTTCATTCATTCATTTAAATTATTTAATGAAATCACCTGTCGCATTTTTCACTAGCCTGATGCTCTGTTGTTTCCTTTCATGTAACCATCAGGTCCAAGTTGCTAATACAACAAATTCTACAATAGAAGACAGTGCCAGATCTAACGAACCTTTGTATCATTTCGGGCCGCCCAAAAACTGGATCAATGATCCCAATGGTCTTGTCTACCAAAATGGTGAGTATCACCTTTTCTACCAATACAATCCATTTTCCGATCAATGGGGACATATGAGTTGGGGCCATGCAACAAGCAAAGATCTAATGCATTGGAAGCAACAACCTGTTGCAATTCCTGAGTTTAGAGAAAAGGATACACTTGTCACATCAATATTTAGCGGCACTGCCTTCGTTGACAGCTTTAATACAAGCGGACTGGGAACTTTGTCAAATCCATCTCCTATGATTGCTATTTACACAGCAAACGTAACTTCCAGTCAGCAGTTGGCCCAGTATCAAAATATGGCCTATAGTAACGATAATGGAAAATCGTTCACCCAATACCAGGGCAACCCAATACTTGACATTCATTCCCGGGAATTCCGCGATCCAAAGGTTTTCTGGTATGCACCGGCAAAACAATGGGTAATGATTGTCGCAAAACCAGACGAGCATAAAGTACTTTTTTTTGGATCTTTTAACTTGAAAAAATGGACAAAGCTGGGCGAATTTGGTGGAAATATTGGCAACACGAATAAAGTTTGGGAGTGCCCGGATATTTTTGAACTACCAGTTGAAAATAGTGTTGGCGAAAAGAAATGGGTAATAACGGTGTCAGCAGGGCACCCCCAAAATGGGTTTGAGGCAATGCAATATTTCGTCGGTAATTTCGACGGTCGTCAGTTTACACCCGATCCCTTGAACTATCCGCTTTATCTTGACCAAGGTAAAGATTTTTATGCTGGTATTACCTATAACGATATTCCTTCTATAGATGGACGCAGAATTATGATTGGCTGGATTAACTGCTGGGAATATGCCAACTTGATCCCTTCCGGTGGCTACCGAGGGAGATTATCTGTACCCAGAAAACTTACTTTATTTAAGGACACCGATGGAGGATACCAGCTCATACAGCAACCGGTTCGTGAATTTGATTCCCTCAGGCAGGAAGTCTTTTCAATGGCTAACACTGATGTTGATTCAGTTTTTAATTTTTCTTTTCATGGAAGATCTTTTGACATGGAGGTGATCTTCGATCCCATGAATGCAAAGATGGAAGGTGTAAAAATTTTAAAGAGCAAGGATGAAGAAACAGTGCTAAAATATAATTTGGGTTCAAAAACATTTAGTCTTGACCGC
>JBIQMJ010000355.1:0-4632 GCA_044463445.1 Segetibacter koreensis | reverse complement strand
TTATAGAAGAAGTCATATTCTCAAACTTTACCCGGTCGTCAATTCGGATAATCCTGATATCACCAATACCAGCACGCAATGGATCAGGAGAATTCCTTTTCTTCTTTCGGAAACACAAAATAATGGAGCAGCCGTTGAAGCGGCAGTACCATTACTCAATGGGCCAGATAAAGTAACTACACCTCTCTGGTGGGATAAAAATTAATTTCGTTATGTCATAAATTCTTTCTTAAAGATTCCATTTGTAAAAATGGAATCTTTAGTTTTAGCAAGTCGCTTAGAAGATAAAATCTAAATATGGCAACTTTTTTGAGAAATATCTGCTTCTTTTTTTTAACAAGTCTCCTTTTTAGTTGTAGTGATAATACTTCTCACTTATTTACTCTTCTCGATGAGGGAAGAACCGGGATCAATTTTAAGAATACGATTTTCGAAGGCGAAGCATTGAATGTGTTGAACTATACCTATTTCTATAATGGCGGAGGAGTGGCTATCGGAGATATTAACAATGATGGCTTACCCGATATTTTATTTACTGGAAATATGGTCAGAAACAGGTTGTTCTTAAATAAAGGCGATTTTAAGTTTGAAGATATTACAGACAAAAGCGGAATCGCGGACAAGCAAGGATGGTGTACGGGCGCAACTATGGTAGATATTAACGGCGATGGTAAACTGGACATTTATATTTGCCGAAGCGCTGATGTTAATCGTGAAAGAAGAAAGAACTTGTTGTTTATTAATAAAGGGGATCTGACATTCACGGAAGAAGCGGAGAAATACGGTTTGGCAGATGTGGGCTATTCAACGCAGGCTGCTTTCTTTGATTACGATAAAGACGGGGATTTGGATTGTTTCATTATCAATCATTCTTTAAAGCAATATACGACAGGCGCACAACAGCATCCGGAATTACGCAATCAGCGCAATCCTGATTTTGCTGATAAATTATACCGCAATGATAACGGGCATTTTACAGAAGTAAGTAAAGAAGCCGGAATTATCTCAAATGTATTTACGTTTGGCCTGGGCCTTTCAGTTTCTGATATCAATAATGACGGTTGGCCGGATATTTATGTGTCCAATGATTTTAATGAACCGGATTATTTATTTATAAATAACCGCAACGGTACTTTTAGTGA
Source organism: Segetibacter koreensis (assembly GCA_044463445.1). Taxonomy (GTDB): domain Bacteria; phylum Bacteroidota; class Bacteroidia; order Chitinophagales; family Chitinophagaceae; genus Ginsengibacter; species Ginsengibacter koreensis_A. The sequence continues at coordinate 3,490 of JBIQMJ010000355.1, read as the reverse complement.
ACAGTTGCCTAATCGAATAGATGAAGTTCCTCTGGCGTCGATGGGCTGCGATGCCGCAGATTATAATAATGACGGATTTGTTGATTTACTGACTTTAGATATGTTACCCGAAAGTAATGAAGGCCAAAAAATGCATAATGGGGCAGAAAACTTTGATAAATTTCAATACCTCTTCAGCCAGGGATTTTATTATCAATACAGCCGTAATATGCTGCAAAAAAATAATGGTGACGGCACGTTCAGCGAAATTGGGCAATTAGCAGGAGTATCTAACACTGACTGGAGCTGGAGTGCATTGTTCAGTGATTTCGATAATGACGGAAACAAAGACGTTTTCATAAGTAATGGATATGTAAAAGATTATACCAACATGGATTTTTTGAAGTCCACCATGAATAGTGTGATGCAGGCTAAACAGGGAGGACAGGCAACTTCTGAAAAGGATTATATTGATAAAATGCCAACCAATGAAATTCCTGATTATATGTTTCAAAATAAGGGGGATCAAACTTTTACCAACCGTTCGAATGAATGGGGTTTTGACCAGAAAACGGTTTCATCCGGAACTGCCTATGCTGATTTGGATAACAATGGAACTATGGACCTGGTGATAAATAACATCAATGGGCTGGCAGGTATTTATAAAAACAACAGTGGAACGCTGCTGAAAAATAATTACCTGAAAATAAAATTGACAGGAGATTCAAAAAACACCGGTGGCATTGGGTCTAAGGTAAAGTTGTATTGCGGGAAGCAACAATTCTACCAGGAAGAGTTTCCCGTCCGGGGTTTCCAATCATCCGTAGATCCGGTATTGAATTTTGGAATCGGAAAACATGCAATTATAGATTCGTTATTAATCATTTGGCCTGATGATCATATGCAAATCCTGCGAAATGTAAAACCCAATCAGATATTGACATTGAAGATAACTGATGCACGTAATAAATGGCATTATGATACGACTGTACATAAATATGAATCCTATTTTTCGACTGACACGCTTAATATGATTCATGTGGAAAATAATTTCGATGACTTTACACTTCAGTCATTGCTACCTAACTATCTTTCACGCCAGGGGCCCTGCCTTGCAGTGGCAGACGTAAATAAGGATGGATTGGACGATGTATTTTTCGGCGGGGCAAAAGGGCAGCCTTCTCAATTATTTATTCAAAATGCAGAGGGCACATTTACAAAAAAAACGGAACCTGCATTTTTAAAAGATGCGGTAAGTGAAGATGTAGCTGCTGAATTTTTTGATGCAGATGGCGATGGAGATATGGATTTATATGTGGGTGGCGGTGGATACGAGTTTACTGAAAATGATCCTGCTTTGCAGGGAAGACTATACATTAACGATGGCAAAGGAAATTTTTTCAAAAAGGAAAATGCCATTCCTAAAACGTATACCAGTACAGGTTGTGTAAAAGCTGCAGATATTAATGGTGACGGCAAGATGGATTTATTTATAGGTGGCCGGGTTGTTCCGGGCAAATATCCGTCAGCGCCTGAAAGTAAAATTTTAATGAATGACGGCAAAGGAAATTTCACAGATGCTACCGCCAATGTCGCACCTTCCCTGCAACATATTGGAATGGTAACGGGTGCCGTTTGGATGGATATTAATAAAGATGGAAGACCCGATTTGATTGTAGTAGGTGAATGGATGCCGGTAAAAATTTTCATTAATCAAAATGGGAAATTGATTGACGCCTCTTCCGAATATATAAAATTTCCCAGCAGCGGTTGGTGGAATTGCATTTATGCAGAAGATATGGATGGGGATGGGGATAAAGATTTGGTAATAGGAAATTATGGGTTGAATACGCAATTTCATTGTACAGAGAAGGAACCCATGACCCTATATTTTAAGGATTTTGACAACAATGGCTCTATTGATCCTATACTTTGTTATTATATTGATGGGGTTTCTTACCCTGCAGCCTCACTGGATGATCTCACTGACCGGCTTCCTTCGCTTAAGAAAAAATTTCCGACGTATAAAGACTATGCCGTTGCGACGATCCATGATTTGTTTACGAATGAAGAACTTAAAAGCGCCTCAGTTTTAAAGGCACAAACGATGCAAACCATGTACCTGGAAAACCAGGGAAGTAAAGGTTTTTTGATGCATAAATTACCGTTGGAGGCTCAATACTCTCCGGTGTATAGCATCACTTCAGTTGATGCTAATCATGATGGGAAGAAGGATTTATTGTTATGCGGCAACAACACCTGGACGAGGATAAAGTTTGGCCGCTATTCTGCCAATCATGGGGTATTGTTATTAGGAGACGGGAAAGGTAATTTTTCGTACGTGCCGCAGTATAAAAGCGGTTTGAAAATAAGGGGAAATGTTCGCAGCATTGTTTCAGTAAAGGGTAAAGGCAAAGTCCAGATCATTGTTGGCATAAATAATTCAAAGGCTTTATTACTTCATCTTAAATGATTGGAGATTTTATTTTTGGCCTCAGATAGAAATTTCGAAAATGTGATTTTAAATATGAAAAAAATATTTTTCGCCTTCCTCATTTTTGCAGGCACTCATTGCATGGCACAAAAAGATGCCACCATCCGGGAATACAATAAATCCATCACCACTTACCCTTTTTCCAATCCAAACCCTGTTCCTGATCCGGGTTCGCTGTTTTATCCTTATTTCCGTTTTGATGGCTTTACGGATAATGCTGTTCAGAAAGAATGGAAAGTAGTGGAATTGGAAAATGATTTTATCAAATTGGACATTATGCCGCAAATCGGGGGAAAGATCTGGACAGCCATTGATAAAAAAAATGGGAAGCCTTTTATTTATGATAATGATGCTATTAAGTTCAGGGACATTGCGATGCGCGGACCCTGGACCAGTGGAGGGCTGGAAGCTAACTTTGGGATTATTGGCCATACTCCGGGAGTAGCTACTCCGGTGAATTATCTTACCCGTAAAAATGAGGACGGCAGCGTAAGTTGTATCATTAGCCTGCTTGACCTGCTTACCCAAACCCGCTGGAATATGGAAATCAATTTGCCAAAAGATAAAGCCTATTTCGTTACGAAATTTTTCTGGCACAATGGTACTTCATTACCTCAGCCCTATTACAGTTGGATGAATCTCGGAGAAAAAGTTTCTGACAGCCTTGAATATATTTTTCCCGGCAATCATTATATTTTTCACGATGGCAAAGTTTACGATTACCCGATTAACCCGGAGAATCATAAAAACATTTCAATCTATGATCAGAATAATTTTGGCAGCTATAAATCATATCATGTTACAGGCGCCTATAGTAAATATTTTGGTGTGTTCTGGCAAAAGGAAAATTATGGAATGATCCATTATGCCGAACGACAGGATAAGATTGGGAAAAAAATATGGATATGGGGTTTGTCAAGGCAGGGGATGAACTGGGAAAAAGTGCTGACTGACCATAGCGGCCAATATAACGAAATTCAAAGTGGAAGATTGTACAAGCAAAATGGACCGGAAAGC
>JBIQMJ010000354.1:0-4656 GCA_044463445.1 Segetibacter koreensis | reverse complement strand
CAAAATATTATTCTTAGCTTATTCCCGGATTAGTACTTTTAGGAAAACTCCAGAAATATCCCGGTTCCTAATCGGGATAAAAATAATTTTTTTTCATGTTTTAAATATGATGATCCATTAAGCCTGGATAAATTTTGATTGGGCCTCGATAATTTTTACAGATTTGTTTATTGCATAAAATACAGGAATTGTAGTCATTCTATCCATAACAAAAGTTTTCATGCAGCGATGTGAAATTTTTAGCCTGCGATATTCGTTCTATTTCTGAAATGGTTTTTCCTTTTAACGCGATAAGAGAAAAAGATTCTATTTTTCATGTTCTCTTCATCTTCGGCTTTTAAGTTTGCTTTCGTAATCATTATTAATCTAAACGAAAAAACATGAAAACGACACTATTATTTTCAGCAGCATTATTCCTGGCAACTGCCTCTTTTGCACAAACACAAGCAAACAGTCAAGCAACAATTAAAGGAAAATCTGAAATCAAATCGGACAATGCAAAAACCAATGCAAATGCTTCGTCTGAAGCCAGCCTTCAATCAAATACAATAAAAGAGGATCATAGAGCAGCAGCTTCAGCAAAATCTTCCACATCTGCCACAGCAAATGAAAAAGGGAAATTGGTCAGTGGCATTGCATCAGACAAATCAGATGCCAGTGTTCAGGGCAGAGAAAAAGGGAAATTGATCAGTGGTATTGCCTCTGATGGAAAAAGCGAATCACATTCAGATGCAAATGGAAGTGCCAACGCAAATGCCAACAGCAATGGGCATGTAAAAACTCATATTAAAAAGATAAAGCATTCTGGTAAAAAGGATCGTAAGGCAATAACTTCAGAAAAATCCTCTGTATCCGCAACAGCCAGTGAAAAAGGACAATTAATCAGCGGCATTGCTTCCGATCATTCAGATGCCAGTGTTCAGGGCAAAGAAAAGGGAAAATTGATCAGTGGTATTGCTTCTGATGGAAAGAGCGAATCAGGTTCTGCACATTCAGTAAATGCAAGTGCAAACGCTAATGCCAATAGCAATGGTCATGTAAAAACCCATGTTAAAAAGATCAGGCATTCAGGTAAAAAAATAAAAGCATCCTCTGCAAACACAATACACGCTGGCGCTTCTGCAGCTCATGCTGTAAAGGTACCGGTTTCTGTAAACGCCAACACCAATGCCGGTGTAGGAGTTAAAATTAAATAAGAACAAAAACAGGTTTTGCATTATTTTGCAAAACCTGTTTTCTAAATTTTAATAATGAAATTTTCAATTATTTTTGAAGGCCTGGTGGTTGTATTATTGGCAGGCTTATTTCCAAAAATTTCACTGGCAACCGGAGGAAAGCCCAATATTGTTTTTAAGGAAACACTGATGAATTCTATCCAGGACACCACGCTGCCATCCCCGGACCAGACCACTGTAAATACAAAAAATGACAAAAAGATAAATACGATCAAGGTTCTGCCAAAGCCTCACCGGCAGCCGATTCCCGTACCAGTAAAAGTAAAAATTCCAAAGGTTAAAATTATTAAGCCAGTAGTGAAACCCGTTATTAGAATACTTCATTAATATCACCAATAGAACTATCATGAAATCGATCTTATTTATTATCCTTTTGGCAATTAGTAGCCAATTTTGCCTCGGGCAAACTGATTCTACAGCCGTAGACAGTACTTCATCAAAATCTACCTTAACCCTTGCGGCCGTTTATTCAAATAATGCAAGTTATTATGGACAACGTGCTGCGGAGAAAATTCCATACGCTGCGGTTGCGGTGAATTATCAACTTCCATCCGGTATTTATTTCACCGGTCAGACTTATAAACTTTTGAATGATAATAGTTCCACACTTTCTGCCGGCAGTCTTGGCGCCGGAGTGAACTTTAAATTGGCAAAAAATCTTACTACAGATGTAAGTTACAGCCACAGTTTTTATGCTGCCAATTCACCTTTTTTGCAGGCGGCAAATGTTGATAATGCGAGTATTTCACTTTCTTTGGAAAAGTGGATTACTACAAGCCTCACGGGAGATTATGCATTTGGGAAAACTAATGATGCATTTGTAACTGCGGCTATTTCCAAACAGATCAGTCTTTTTAGTATTGGTAAAAAGGACGTGGTTACGATCGCACCTTCAGCAGATATTGTAGGTGGAACGCAGCATTTTTACCAGTCGTACATCAAACAGAAAAAAATCCGTGATAGTATATTGGGAAATTTACCGATACCTATTTTTGGAAATCCCAATTCCAATCATGCGGACACCATAACCACTAAGGAAACCGCTTTCAATCTTTTGTCGTATAATTTTAAACTTCCCCTTGATTATAACCGGGGAAATTATGTAATAGAAGCCGCTTACCAGTTGTCTTTGTTAAGTAATCATGTGCAAACAACCACCGGTAATGTAAATTCCTTTTTTACTTTTAGCTTTTATTACCAGTTCTAAAGCCATGACAGTATTAATCATCGAAGATGAAAAATCATTAGCCCGTGAAATCAAGCTTTTTTTAGAAAAAGCTTTTTATCTCTGCGATAAAGCTTTCACAGCAGCAGAGGCAAAAAAATTAATGATTGGTAATGAATACGATTTTATTCTCCTTGATCTTGGGTTACCGGATAATGATGGACTGGAACTGCTTAATGAAACAAAAAAAATGTGCCCCAAAGCTTCGTACATCATTCTTACCGCCAGGGGCAACCTTGAAGATCGTATAAAAGGACTCGACCTTGGTGCAGATGATTATCTCCCTAAACCTTTTTCACTGCTTGAATTGCAATCACGGATGCAGGCTATCTCAAGACGTAAATCCGGAAACAACGACCCGATGATAGAATTGGGAGTTTTTACTATAGATTTGAATAAACGTGTTGTAAAAATTGAAGAAAAAGAAATTGATTTATCAAAAAAAGAATTTGACCTGCTGAGCTATATGATTCTTCACAAAAACAGGCCACTAACAAGGCTTCAATTGAGTGAGCATATCTGGGGATCTTTTTCAGATGACGATTATGATTCTAATTATATCGATGTTCATATAAAAAATATCAGGAAAAAGATGGTCTTGCATGGCCCGGTAGATTGGCTTCAGACTTTGCGGGGAATCGGTTATAAAATAAAAATGTAAGTTATTTTGAAACTGCTGACTAAGCTTACGCTGTTTATTACGCTTTCAAAATTATTGATAGTAGTGCTTTTTGTACTGCTATTGCCCTCTCTCGTTAATTATGCCAGCTTTCAGTACAGCAATTATTACCTGAACCAGCAAAAGAAAAAAGTACTTGCGGTAATTTCTGAAAACGGTGTGGACTATTATCTCCAGGGTGACAGCGCTTTTGCAAGTTATACGATGCTTAAAGAAGAATATATTTCTTTGCTTCCGGCAGAAGATACTCATATCAGGGATACTATCGAAACTTCGCAACGCATCGTTGGCGAGGATACATTAAATTATAGAATTCTTATTCATGAAATAAATGCTCAAAATAAAAAATATATTCTTGAGATTGGTAAAACCACAGCAACCATCAGCCAATACAATAAGCTGCTGCAGCGGTTTACGCTCTATATTTTAATTGCCCTGATCATTTTCAGTATTGTGATTGACCTGGTTTATACCCGTATTTTGCTACGGCCTCTCAGCAAGATCATCCACACCAAATTATTGCACCGGAAATTTCCTTTCAAAGAAAAACTTTCGCCTATAAAAACTTCTACTGCTGATTTTAAATTATTGGATGATTCGCTTATCAGCTTGATGAAAAAGATACATGAAGCGTTTGATAAAGAAAGGGAATTTACTTCCAATGCCTCGCATGAATTAATGACCCCGATCAGCATTTTGCAAACAAATGTAGAGAACATGATGATGGAAGAAAATATCACTGAAGAACAGCAGGATAAAATTTCATCCATGATGAAGACCTTAAACCGGTTGAAAAAAATTGTCCATTCGCTTCTTTATATTTCAAGAATTGAAAATGATCAGTTCGTCAAATCGGATACGGTAAATATATATGAACTGTCTTCCGAAATAATGGAAGAACTTTCGGTCCGGCTGGAAACAAAATCTCTTCATTTTACCAACCAGCTTTCTACTAATATTGTGGTGAAAAAGGTGAACCATGATTTGTTTTTTCAATTGTTATATAATCTCATCAATAATTCAATCAGGTACAACAGGGAAAATGGCTCGATTCTTTTGCTGGACCATTATATGCCAGGCGAGCCTTATGTTTTGGAGATAAGAGATACCGGCATCGGCATTAAGCCGGAAGAATTGGAATCCATATTTAACCGCTTTAAATCAGCGAAAGATAAAAGTGAAGGTTATGGCCTTGGCTTGTCAATTGTAAAAAGCATTATTTCGTTTCTCGGCTTTGAAATAAAAGTTACATCCGCATATGGCAAATGGACTGTTTTCAGTATCACCATTCCATCAGAAATGATTGAAGTGGTGATACCTTGAAGAAAGGATTTATTAGCTAAGCGATTTCATAACACTATTCCAAATCAAACTTGTTTACCTGTTGCAGAAGGATTAAAATGAAATAACCAACATCCGATATCCCAGGGTTTGAAATTTAGTAGTGAAAGTATCTTTTTTAAAAATTAAAAAGCCATCTTTTCCCGAAGATGGCTTTGATTGTAAATTTTATTTTA
>JBIQMJ010000353.1:0-4675 GCA_044463445.1 Segetibacter koreensis | reverse complement strand
ATGCTGAACACTGCAAAGAAAATGTTGTTGCAAATACTGGACGTATTGCAGGACGATATCAGGAGCGGTACTCCGGTGGTTGGTTTGGAACCCAGTTGTGTAGCAGTATTCCGCGATGAAATGTGTGATTTACTTCCTTTTAATGAAGATGCAACAAGATTGAAACAACAAACGTATACCCTTGCTGAATTCCTGGAAGAAAAGGTAGAAAATTATAAAGTTCCCACCCTGCAACGTGATGCCGTTGTGCAGGGCCATTGCCATCAAAAGGCTATCATGAAAATGAAGAGTGAAGATAAGATGTACAAAGAAATGGGATTGAATTATGAAGTGTTGGATTCAGGGTGTTGTGGCATGGCAGGATATTTTGGGTATGAAAAAGGAGAACAATACGAAGTATCTGTAAAAGCCGGCGAAAGAATTCTTTTACCGGCAGTCAGAAAGGCTGATAAAAAGACGATCATTATTGCTGACGGGTTCAGTTGCCGCGAACAAATAGAACAATTGACAAACAGAAAAGGTATGCACACCGCGCAGGTATTACAAATGGCATTGCATCAAAATGGACAATCTTCTTATGACGAAGATTATCCTGAAAAAAAATATGTAGATGGAATGAAATTGCATTCAACAGGGCTTGCAGTAAAACGTGCGGTAGTAGTTCTTTCAGTGATGGGTTTAATAGCTTTTGGATGTGTAGTAATGTCCAAAAAAAGAGAAATAAAAAACCCGGAAAAATAAAAATTGGACTTAAAAGTGGGTTCACTGTATAGAAGCCCAAAGAAGTTTTAGATGATAAATTTCAAAAAATTGCTAAAGAAACCAACCATTAAAATTATTAGTTAGCCTTGGCAACTCCTCTGGTAAGATTATTGTAAACAAATTGATTGAAAAGATTTTAAATAAAAAATTTATTACAAACAGAGTCATGGACAGGAATATAAATGAATCGGCTCTTAAGGGCATAGGAAGAGCTATTGGAGTAGGTTGGATAGCAGGCCTTGCAGGCACAGTGATAATGACCGTTTGCCAAAAAATTGACATGAAAATTCCCGGGCGAAAAGCCAGTAAAACGCCTACAAACGCTGTTCGCAAAGCGTTAGACATCCAACCGGTTTCTGAAAGTAAATCCCAGGAAGTATCCAAAAAAATCCATTGGGTGTATGGCACCTCATTAGGAATAGTAAGAGGAATAATCAGCTTATCCGGATTAAATGGACTTGCAGCCATTTCCGCTTTTTTTGCTACAGTTTGGGGCGCCGAACTTTGTATGTTACCCTATTTAAGAGTAGCTCCACCTATAACTAAAGAAACACCAGAAGCTATTGGCAAAGATGCGCTTTACCATTTGGTCTACGCTTTTTCTGCCGGTTTGGTTTATAATTCCATCATGAAAAAAGATCCACAGAAAGCGCTCTATGATTATAATTTTTAAAAAATGAAAAAATGAAAAAAGATTTCATCGGAAAAACAGTAGTAATCACCGGGGCCTCCGCAGGGTTAGGGAGAGCAATGGTACGGGAGTTTGCAAAACACGGGGCGAATATAGGAATGATCGCCAGGGGAATTGATGGGCTAAAAGCGGCAAATGAGGAAGTAGAAGAATTGGGAGGGCACGCGTATATCGCCCCATGCGACGTAAGCAATGCCGATGCAGTAGAGGATGCGGCACAGAAGATAGAAAACCATTTTGGAACCATTGATATCTGGATCAATAATGCGATGACCAGTATTTTTGGCCCTTTTAAAAAAATTGAGGCCAGGGATTTTGAGCGGGTAACTGATGTAACTTACCTTGGCCAGGTATATGGGACCTCTGCTGCTCTAAAAAGAATGCTGCCATGTAATAAAGGAACGATCATTCTTGTCGGGTCTGCCCTGGCCTACCGGGGCATCCCTTTGCAATCTGCCTATTGCGGAGCCAAACATGCCATTCATGGTTTTTTTGAATCACTGAGAAGTGAGCTTATCAAAGAAGACAGCAATATTAAATTGAGCATGGTGCAATTGCCCGCAATGAATACCACGCAATTTGGATGGGTAAAAAGTTATTTGGAAAATGACCCCAAACCGATGGGCAAAATTTTTGAGCCTGAAGTAGCCGCCCGTGCCATAGTGAGTGTTGCCCGCCATCCCGAAAGGGAATTATATGTAGGTTATCCCACTGTAAAAACCATTTGGGGCAATAAAGTGGCCCCCGGTTTCCTCGATGATTATCTCGCCAAAACAGGATATAGTGGCCAGCAAACTGATGAGCCGGTATCTCCTGACAGAGAAAACAATTTGTGGTATCCTTTGCCCGGCGATCATGGAGCACATGGCTCCTTTAACAAGGAATCGTCCAATTTTAGCCCCGAAACATGGATGGCCACTCATAAAAAACTAACCTTCGGCATTATTGGAGCTATCGCTGCCGGCGTTTGTGCCTCGGTTCTTCTGAAAAATAATAAGAATTGCGAAAATTAAACAGTGACACAGCAAACAAATAAATAACCATGAATTATAAATTGATCAATGATGATGCGCAAAAAACATATGCAATAATCCTTGAAAGCGGCGAAGAAGCAATGGAGCAATTAACTACTTTTACCAAAAAACTAAATCTTTCAGCTTCTCAGTTTACAGCCATCGGTGCTTTCAGTGATACTACAGTGGGCTTTTTTGATTTTTCAATAAAAGATTATAAAAAGAACCGCTTTAACCAGCAAATGGAAGTGATATCTCTTACCGGCGATATCAGCATGTATAAAAACGAATATAAAGTTCATGGACATATTGTTTTGGCTAACGAAAATGGCGTAGCTTTTGGCGGTCATTTAATAAAGGGAATCGTGCATCCTACACTTGAAATTATTTTGAATGAATCTCCTCTCTATTTAGAGAGGCAAATGGATGCAGAAAGTGGCCTGCCACTGATAAAAATATAATAAACATGCCAAGTAATAATTCAGCCCCGGGAGCTCCGGGAATTCCTGCCCGCTGGACTTCCAGCGCCAAATCAGGATTGGGCAAATCGTTTGAAGATTCTTCCAGCATCATTTTTACTTTAAGCCACGGGATTCTGGATGAAATATATTATCCACGGGAAGATGTGGCCAGTATCAGGGATATGGAATTTTTGGTCACTGATGGAAAAGATTTTTTTTCAGAAGAAAAAAGAGATACCAGCCATTCCGTTAAATGGCTGGATGATGGAATTCCGGCATTTAAAATTGTAAATACCTGTAAGGAAAAAAGATTCACCATTGAAAAAGAAATTATTACTGACCCCAGCCGTGAAACGGTTCTGCAAAAAGTAAAATTTAAAGCCACAAAAAAAAGAGATACTTCAAAATACAAGCTCTTCTTATTGCTTTCTCCCCACATCAATGACAGGGGAGATAATAATGATGGATGGGTAGCCGACTATAAAGGAATACCCATGCTGTTTGCCAACAGGGAAGGAGTTACCCTGGCCATCGCCTCCTTTTATGCGGATTTTATCAAAAGATCAGCAGGCTATGTGGGTGCATCTGATGGTTACACGGATGTGCGCCAGCATAAAAATATGGAATGGGAATATACTTCTGCGCATAATGGCAATATAGCGCTCACCGCTGAAATCGACATTTCTAAAACACAGGAATTTGTGATAGCCATTAGCTTTGGTTCACAGGAAGAAGATGCGGCCCACCATGCCTGGGCGAGCCTGCTGGATGGATATGAAACGGCAAAAAAAGGGTACATACATGGATGGAAGAAATTTCAGAAACAATTGCACAGTTTAAAATCAAGCAGGAATGTCATTGGAAAAAATTTCAGAACCAGCGCTACGGTATTGAACATCCATCAATCTAAAATATTTCCCGGAGCGGTGGTTGCCAGCCTCTCAATTCCGTGGGGCGAAACCAAAGGCGATGATGACCAGGCAGGATACCACCTCGTATGGCCCCGTGACCTGGTAGAAACCTCAGGCGGATTCTTGGCATTGAATTCGAAAAAACAGGTGTTGCAGATACTCAACTACCTTATGGCTACGCAGGAAGAAGATGGCAGATGGAGCCAAAACCTTTGGCTGGGGGGAAGCCCCAACTGGACGGGTTTGCAACTGGATGAAATTGCCTTGCCGGTTATCCTGGTTGACAAATGCCATCATATTAAGCAAATAGAGTACGACAGGCTAAAGCGATATTGGCCGGGGATAAAAAAAGCTGTAGCATTCCTCATTCTTCACGGCCCTTCCACACAGGAAGACCGATGGGAAGAAGAACCCGGGCTAACTGCTTTTACCCTGGCAACTGAAATAACCGCCTTGCTGAGTGCTGCCAACCTTGCAGAAATAGATGAAGATCCTGATTTGGCTAAATATTGCCGCGAAACTGCAGATTACTGGAATGAACAAATAGAAAACTGGACCTATATTACTGATACGCCTCTTTCCAAAGAGGTAGGCGTGGAAGGGTACTATATGCGAACCAATCCAACTCAACAAAGTGCGGAAGAGGTAAAAAACAATATAATTTATATTCAAAACAGAAACCCGGAAAATGGGAAAATGCATTTATGGGAATTAATTTGTGTGGATGCCCTCGCCTTGGTAAGATTTGGTTTGCGGGCTCCTGACGACCCCAAAATACTAAATACCATAAAAGTTATTGACGCTAAATTAAAAGTAGAAACTCCGAATGGCCCCTGC
>JBIQMJ010000352.1:0-4693 GCA_044463445.1 Segetibacter koreensis | reverse complement strand
GGTATGATAATGCAAACGGCGAAATTGGTGACATCTGTGCCTGGACGTTTAAAACCGTTGCAGGACACAATGTTCAAAAGGAATGGTCGAATAGTATGAATGCATGTATCTAGAACAACCAGTTATCTGAAAAATATTTTCACTAAATAGTATTTAATGTGGACACAACATCGGTGAGTTCAACAACAATGTGCTGATTTTCATCTTGATCAGGAGGTTCGATACGGAATAAAAAAGGAAAGCCTCTTTTGTTGACAATAGCACCAGTAGTGGCAGTCTTTAATTCATGCTTTTTGTTGTACATTGATCGAAAGGCATCAACTCCATTATCATCTAAATTTTCCGGTACTATAACTTTGAAAATAAATTCCTTCAAAGAAATTTCTTTGTTTTCTCCTGTTACAATTTTGCTCGTATTATGTAATTCTTCACACACCTTCCGGATAAAGTTATACCCCGCCACTATATTATTCCGAACCCGACGAAGGCCATTATACTAACCTATAATATCCGTTCTATATATATACTTTGATCAACCTACAGGTATAGGTTGACCAACCTGCATACATACTATGAACAACGTACAAGTATACTATGACCAACCTACAGGTATACTATGACCAACCTATAGGTATACTATGACCAACATACAGGTATACTTTGGCCAACCTATTAGTATACTATGGCCAACATACATATCTACAATAGCAATTCCATACCAGGATTTTTGCCATTTCATGCCTTTTATGCTGTGGGAGAGAGTGGCTAAAAACTATTTTTTGGCAAAAAATATGGATAATTTTATTTTTTGGAAGGACCGGTAAAAAAAATTTTAGAAAAAACCAATGCCATGAAATGCCCTGTTTACGGGACTTTTGTGGCAGCAACGATCAACATTTCGTTTTTATTATACCCCAATAATGGGGTTGACCGCAATGGCTTTATGTTTCAATTTAGAGGTCTCATCAGAAAAAAATGAGGCCTGAAATCTAAAATTTAATACCATGAAAAAATTCATCCGCAAGGTTGTAAAAACCTTCAAAACATTAGCCGACGCAAATCTTCTCACATTTGGTCAAAACGTTACGGCCAGCATGGCTGCCGCCGTGGCTACATTCCCCGCTCCTGTGCCTTCCCTCGATAGTATTAATACCGAGCTTGGCAATTATGCAGAGTTGCTGCAAACTTCAGCCAGCAGGGATAAGGTGCAGGTGCAATTGAAGAACAAGAGCAAGTTTACGCTGAACCAGATGCTGAGCCAGCTTGCAGATTATGTAAACAGCATCACTACCGACCCTGCTTTGCTTGCCAGCTCCGGTTTCGACCTTAACAAGCTGCCGCAACCCATAACTATCACAGCACCGGAAAACCCGACGCTGGCGGATGGTAGCAACAGTGGCCAGCTTTCATTCAAATTCAAAGCCGTTAAGGGTGCGTCAAGTTATGTGTTTCAGTACACTTCAGACGCTACCTTGCAGGAGAACAGTTGGGTAAGCTATCCCGCTACTACTACCTCCTACACTTTTACCGGGCTTAACAAAGGCACTACTTATTACTGCCGGGCATTGTCAGTAGGCGCTTACCAGCAGGTTAAAGCCAGTATTGTCTTAAACCGTATTTCACAATAATTACCCTCAGGCCTCTTTTTTCTAATACAGATTCACCAACCACCAACCACCATTCACAACTGCCCCTTTTCCCTCAACATTTTCTCCAGTGCAGCCACACTCCTGGACCCAGTAATACTCTTCAGTTTTTTCCGGTAGCTTTTTACCGTATTTTCTTTTATCCCGGTAGCCAGCGCTATTTCTTTATTACTATAGCCCATGCAGATACAATACAACATCCGCAACCATGTATCATCCAGGTTCTTTGCAAAAGAGGCTGCTCCGTTCAGGCTTTGCCGCAGTTGGGTTTGAGTGCAATAATATGCTTTGCCTATGGCGGCCTGCTTCACTGCATACACGTATTCGGCCGGCGATGCATCCCGGGCAATATATCCGGCTTGCGAAGCACGCATCATCGCGGGTATTTTATCCGCATCAAGGTGGCGCCATGAAATGACCACTTTTGTTTTGCCACACCCGGCTACCAGCTTTTGCCATGCAGCCATATCCTTCATACCCTTTAGTTCGAGTCCCGCCAGCACCACATCCGGCTGCAGTTCTTTTATTTTTTCCAGCAGCCCTTTCCCATTATCCACTCTTGCCAAAATGCAAATGCCGGCATACGATCGCAAAATGTTTTGTAGAATGGCGCTGAAGACGTAATGGTTGTGGGCGATGATAAGTGTGATGGGAGTAATCATTTGAAGTTAGTTTTGGAATGTTAAATATATAGTATTCATATATATTTACAAAAAAAATATTGGGGGCTATTCTTTTGCCTTCTTTTTCCCCGCCCTCGTGTCTACTTCATAAGAGGTGACACCTTTTCAAAGGGTGTCACCTCTTATGAAATCATCTCCAGTCCCACCAGCACCAAATCCGGAACGCCCTATGGTATTGGAGTGCACATCCAGACTATTTTATTCAACACTTCCCTTGGAATAAAAAAATTTCTTTTTTAAACATTAAATTATTTTTACCTTGAAGCGCTTTTGAGGTTTCTCCGTAATGAAGAAGCTAACTGTGAGGATTGATTTTGATTATTTACAATTTGGCAGAAACTGCGGTTGAAGATGGAATAAGCTAAACCTTTACCAAAAAATCAAAAACCGGATTGTACTAACAACAACTGAAAAAGTATAACGCTAAGAGATTGATTTAGAAGTACAATTTTTTTTTGATGAGTAAAATCTTGTAACATAAATTAACGCGTTGTACGCTACTATTGGAACCGCTTTTAAATTCGAAAGAAAAGTGAGATAAAAGAATGAAAAATCAGAAAATATATTGGTGCAGTATTGAATATATTTATTCAGACATTTCTCCTGAATCTGGGAAACTAACCGGAGGGTTTGTTTATGGATTTGTAAAGGCAATTGATAAAAAAGATGCATTGAATAAATTTGCAGATGAACTAAAGCTTAATTCGATTGAAATAAAAAATGTAGAATTCATTAAACTTTATAAAAACGAAACTCAGTGGGAAACCATCCAACAAACTAATAGTTTTATTAAGATTTATGAACAAGCACAAGATTCAGAACACCCAATTTTTGATACCTTTTTTGCATACGAAAAATTGGAATAACAGATAGGCGTAAAGACCGTTCTGGCAGCGTACAACATTCGCATTGGCAATAGCAGGGCTGACGTGCATTTCATCATCTTTTTGTTCGCTGTTGTGCAGTAGTTCCGGGCTGAAAGTTCTCTATTGAGCAACAGAATAATAATTTCAACTTTTTGTTTGTTCACTCGGCAGACGTTCGGGCAGAAAATCATAAATTGCCCTGCCAATCGCCAATGCGTGGCCGTTGTAAGCAACCCAACCGCCAATGCAATTACATCGGACAATTTATATCAGAAAATCTACGAATGGGCCTCCGGCTTTTCTATTGCCAATGCAACGTTATGTCATTCATTGGTGTCAAATCGTTAGCATTGCTCTTTAATTAAACTTAAAACTTATTATGAAACTTATAATATTAACCACTACGCTTTCTTTGATTTTTTTTTCCTGCAAAAAAAAACATATTGCTGCAGAATACATTCCTGTGCAAGTACCCTGTACTCTTTCAAAAGATTTAGATACAGCAAAACTTTATATTCAAGGTTACTGGAACTGGCTGGAGGAAAAACGTTATAGCCGGGGACTTCAAAAAACTGTATATCTCACGCCTCAGAATCAGGGATACACTTTAAGTATGAAATTGAGTAATGATACCGCGTACTTTTTTAGGAATAACAAACCTGACTCTATTTATACTTATAAAGTTCTTTTACAGAGAGAAATTACCGGAACTAATTACCCAGAAGATAATGACCCGGCATTGGTATTTTATAGTGTAAATACAGGTATTCGTCAATGGTACACGCCTATAATGATATGTCAAGATTTTCTGATTCTTCAAGGTCAATATGTTACTAGTATAGGAGGAGAGCAAATTTGGAAAAAGCAATAAAAACCAAAAAAATGAAACATTTATCTTTAATACTATTAGCGGCTCTGATATCCGCTGAAGCTTTTACACAAGTACGGGTATGCCCTTCTGTAATTAATCTAACCCAAATGCAAGTTCAAAACCCCGCCCGTTATCAGCGGTTTATGAATTTGGAAACTTTTACAACAAACTATATCGCCAATCAAAACAATCCAAATCAACGGTTGATTAATCCCAATGGTATCATCACCATTCCGGTAGTGGTACATGTGTTGCATCGGGGAGAAGCTATTGGCACCGGAAGAAACATCAGTCTTGCACAAATTCAGTCTCAAATAGATGTTTTGAATGAAGATTACAGAAGGCTCAATGCTGACAGAACAAATACACCGGCTGCATTTACGAGTGTAGCCTCAGACTATGGATTTGAATTCAGGCTTGCCTGCCAGGACCCAAATGGCAACTCTACAAATGGCGTACTTAGAAGACAAACAAACAAAAATACTTTTCAGTATATTGCTCTACCGAATAGTAATGGTACTCCTGACGAAACGGCAATGGGAATAAAAATGACAAGCATTTCTGGTGAGGACCCTTGGCCTACCGACAGGTATTTGAATATATGGGTTGCAGATTTTGATGATAACA
>JBIQMJ010000351.1:0-4714 GCA_044463445.1 Segetibacter koreensis | reverse complement strand
GAATGGTATAATTTAAAGACGTTAAAATATTCTTTACCGTATCGGGATGATAATTTTTTCCACTTATTTTTTTCAGGTAAAAATTAGACAAAGTTACTTCCTTCTTTAGCCTTGGAACCGGGTAAACATCTATTACTTCAGAAGAAATCTCTCCTCCGGCTATATCCTTTATCATCAATGCAGCACGCTTTAAAACTTCTACTGTATTGCCGATATTTATTCCCTTTTCAAAACGAACTGCAGCTTCAGTCCGGAGATTGTGAGCCAACATCGATTTTCTGATGGAAGCAGCATTGAAAACAGCACTTTCTAAAAATAGGTTAGTCGTTGTTTCAGATACTCCCGAGTTCAAACCTCCAAAAACGCCGGCTATACACATAGGATTATTTTCACTATCGCAGATCATAATATCTTCGCTGCGTAATTTCCTTTCTTTCTCATCAAGGGTGATAAAGGAAGTTCCTTCCCTGAGAGTTTCAACAATGACTTTACTTCCTTTTATTTTATCCCCGTCAAATGCGTGAAGCGGCTGGCCGGTTTCATGCAAAATAAAATTGGTGATATCCACAATATTATTCACCGGGCGAAGTCCGATGCTTTTTAATTTATTCTGCAACCATTCCGGTGATTCTGCTACTTTAATTCCGGAAATGCTAACGCCAGAATATCTTTCACAATCTTCAGGATTTTTTATTTCAACTTTCACCGGTTTGGAGTGATTATCAGCCTTAAACTGATTATTAAAAGGATAAATAACTTTTATGGTTTTCTTTAAGTGATGTGTTATATACGCACAAACATCCTTTGCCACACCCAGATGGCTCATGGCGTCCATCCGGTTTGGCGTAAGGCCTATCTCAAAAATCCAGTCAGAATACAATTTAAAAATATCTTTTAAAGGTCTCCCGGGAATAGTATCTTCAGGCAAAATCATTAATCCTTCGTGGCTGTGGCCTAATCCGATTTCATCTTCGGCACACAACATTCCATTGCTTTCTACCCCTCTTATCTTTGCTTTCTTTATAGTGAAGGATTCATCATTTAAGGGAAAAAGTGTAGCGCCCACCGGAGCCAGGATCACCATCTGGCCTGCTTTTATATTAGGCGCTCCGCAAACAATCTGAAGCGGTTTACCCTCACCATTATCTACTGTTGCTATTTTTAATTTATCGGCATCAGGATGTTTTTCGCAGGTAATTACCCTGGCCGTGATCAATCCCTCCAATCCATTTTTAACCTGTTCATATTTTTCAAGACTTTCTACCTCCAGTCCTACTGAAGTCAATATTTCGGATATCTTATAAGGATCGCCTGTAATTTTTAAAGTAGCCTCATCAATAGGCAAATATTCCACCAGCCAATTATAACTAATCTTCATTTGTTTTTTCTAAAATCTGCTAATAATGTAAAGAATCCCAAAAATAAGAAAGAACTGGATAGGAATTTCTCGTTTATATTTTCTGAAGATTCAAGAGCTCTTATTTTCACGAAATGATGAATGGTTTATCCATTCAGAAATATTTTTAATCCGTTCATTAGTTACTCTTTTTAATTCGATTATTTTCAAAAAAAATAGTTTATTTTTCTTCACAGGCATATGTGAATAAGTTCAAAATAAAATGGGAAATTTTTTTTGAATTGTGGAAAAATAAAAATTAAATGTCGATAAGTGAGTAATTTTAGCAGGTTTTTGTGTGGATTTCGTCTGTATAAATATAAGCGCTTAACAATTTCTTAAAATAGGTTTTGTTCCTTTACCTTAGCTCCCCGCTTGTGAAAATACCGGCTAAAGTTTTCAAAAAATTAAAAAAATTGCTCTCTTTTAGAAATTAAAAAATGGATTTACCTAACATAAATAAAGACAGAATAAGAAGAAAAGCAGGCTCCCTGGAACTGGGGACAATGGCATTTGGTAAGGTGCCACCGCAGGCAAAAGAATTGGAAGAGGCGGTGTTGGGAGCTATCATGCTTGAAAAAAATGCCTTCGATGTGATCGTGGAGATTTTAACGCCGGAATGTTTTTATGTAGAATCCCATCAAAGGATTTTTCGTACCATGCAGGGGCTGCAACAAAAAAATTCTCCGATTGATCTGCTAACGGTAGTTGAAGAATTAAAATTCAGAGAGGAACTGGACCTTGTGGGGGGTCCTTTTTATATCACTAAACTTACGAATGCTGTTTTTTCATCAGCAAATATTGAGATTCACGCCCGCATTATTTTACAAAAATTCATTCAGCGCGAGCTTATTAAAATTAGCAGTGAGATCATTGGAGATGCTTACGAAGACAGCACAGATGTTTTTGATCTTCTTGACATGGCAGAATCCAAACTTTTTGATATTACCAATAAACACTTAAAAAGAGATTATGCAAGCATTGATTCAGTGCTTGTAAAAACCATTCAAAGAATTGAAGATCTCAGAACCCGCCAGGATGAAATTACAGGTGTACCTACCGGTTTTGATGGGATCGACAGGGTAACTTATGGCTGGCAGCAAAGTGATTTAATTGTTTTGGCAGCCCGGCCATCTGTTGGTAAAACTGCCTTCGCCCTAAATCTTGCCCGAAACGCCGCCCTTCATCCTACCAAGCCCACAGCCGTTGGCTTCTTTTCGCTGGAAATGAGCGCCAGCCAGTTAGTACAAAGAATATTAAGCGCTGAAAGCGGAATCCTTTTAGAAAAAATTGCGAGAGGAAGATTGGAGCAACATGAAATGGAAGAACTGTACAAAAAAGGTATCAATCGGCTTTCATCTGCTCCTATCCACATTGATGATACAGCAGCTTTAAATATTTTTGAATTGCGCGCTAAATGCAGAAGGCTTAAAAACAAACATAATGTAGGATTAATCATAATAGATTATTTGCAACTGATGAGCGGCACCGGCGAAAACAGGAATGCCAATCGTGAACAGGAAATCAGCCGCATTTCAAGGGATTTGAAAGGGCTGGCTAAAGAATTGCAGGTTCCTATAATTGCCCTCAGCCAGTTGAGCCGTGAAGTAGAAAAAAGAAAAGAAGGGAGTAAGATTCCGCAATTGAGTGATCTTCGTGAATCGGGAGCCATCGAGCAGGATGCAGACATGGTTATTTTTCTTTATCGCCCGGAATACCACGATATTCACGCGAATGAAATGGGTGAATCTACCAAAGGCGAAACGCAGGTGCGCATCGCAAAACACAGGAACGGGCAATTGGAAACCATCACATTAAAAGCATTGTTACACATTCAAAAATTTGTAGATAACGACGAAGATGATTTCAGTAACAGGCTTCCTCCCGGAAATTTCAGGCCTGTGAAAGATGTTGATGAAAGTGGCGGGGCTAAACTGTATTTCCAGGCAGGAAGTAAAATGAATGATGAAGAATTTGACGAAGACGCTCCTTTTTAATTAAAAAGTTCAACAATAAAAGGGTGTAATAAATAAATGGCTTCTCCTTATTTTTTTGAAAAAAATATCCCCGATTCAGATGAATTTATCTTAAGCGAAGAAACTTCCAGACATGCCAGTCAGGTATTAAGAATGAAAGCCGGAGAAGAAATTATTATAACTAACGGTAAGGGATACACGATAAAAGCCCACATACTTTTTGCCGATAAAAAAAAGACACAAATAAAAGTATCAGCCAGGAAATTCCTGGAAAGACCTTCTCCCAAAAATGCTATTGCAATTTCGCTGATAAAGAACCATCATCGATTTGAATGGTTTGTTGAAAAGGCCACTGAAATAGGAATACCCACAATTATTCCTCTTCTTTGTCACCGGACAGAAAAAACTCAATTTAAAAATGAGAGAATTAATTCTATTTTAATCAGCGCCATGTTGCAAAGCCAACAGTCATGGTTACCCGAATTAACAGAGCCATCACAATTTTCAGAAATAATGGAAATTGAAAATTACGATCAGAAATTTATTGCCCATTGCATCGAAGATGATAAAAAAGAATTGACGGATGTTATCATCAGAGGAGTCTCCAAAATAATATTGATAGGACCTGAAGGTGATTTTACAGAAAAAGAAATCCAGTCTGCAACCGAACATGATTTTGTACCCGTAAGCCTGGCCCAAACAAGATTAAGAACAGAAACTGCCGCCATGGTGGCAGCAGTGTTAATCAATCAAAAATAATACTTACTTACTTTTAGTTTCCTTTCCTAATACTTGAAAATAAAAATCCTTACTTTTTATTGCTTTACTATAAATTATTTGTTGAAAAATCATTTCTCCTGAACAACAAGCCTAAAGCCATTTCCATGGATGTTAACAATTTCTATATTAGGATCGCCCTTCAGGTATTTTCTCAATTTAGCAATATAAACATCCATGCTTCTGCCATTAAAATAGGTGTCGCTTCCCCAAATTTTCTTTAGAGCGGTTTCCCTGGGCAGCAAATCATTTTTATATTCGGCAAGCATTTTCAATAATTCATTTTCTTTGGGAGACAATGTCTGCACATCTTTTCCTATGCCCAGTTGGCGCAACCGGGGATTAAAATGATATTTTCCCAAATCATATTCTGCATTGGCTTCTTCGCGATGCAATTCTTCATTTCGTTTTAATATTGCCTTTATTTTATGAAGCAAAACATCGCTGTCGAAAGGTTTAGTGATGTAGTCATCGGCACCCAGCTTATAGCCTTTTATAATATCATCTTTCATTGTTTTTGCTGAAAGGAAAAACAAAGGCATGTCAGGATCCACATTTCTTATTT
>JBIQMJ010000350.1:0-4717 GCA_044463445.1 Segetibacter koreensis | reverse complement strand
ACATTCCTGAAGTGGCAGAAATTAAAAAAGAAAAAGCCAAAGAAGATATAGACGAAATACCAGTAGAACCTGCTGCTACAGCAGAAATAGAAAAGATTGAAATTCCCGAAGTGGAAGGATTAAAAATAATTGACAAGATCGATCTTAGCCTGATAGATTCCTCTGTAAGGCCTAAAAAAGATTCTAAGCCAAAAGCTGCCAAATCAAAAGTAAAAGGTGTAATCCGGAAAGAAGAACCTCTTGAAAAGGTAGAAGAAGCTCCCAAAGGGCCTGTTGCTGAACCGGAAAAGGAAGTACCTGTGATCACTAATATAAAGGCTGTAAAACTGGAAGGTCCAAAAATTATGGGCAAAATTGAACTTCCTTCCAATACTGAAACCCGCCCTAAGCCTGATGAAAGGCGCAAACGCAAGCGTATTATTGTAGATAAAAAAAGTGGTGCTCATCCACCTCATCCGGGCGGACAAGGTGGGCAAAGGCCGCATGGTGGAAGCAACAATAAATCCCAGGGAGGCAGATTTAACAGGAATGCTCCCGCACGCCGGGAAGAAAAGGAGATTGATGAAAAAGAAATCCAGGATAAAATAAAGGAAACGCAGGCCAAGCTGGCTGGTTCAGGAGGAAGAGGCAAAAGCCTTAAAGCGAAATACCGTAAACAAAAAAGAGAAGAAGCTGCTGAAACCCTGGGCGAAGAAACCACGGACAATAAACTCCAGGTAACTGAATTCATTTCAGTGAGTGAATTTGCTAACCTCATGGATGTAAGTTTTGCTGATGTGATCAGTAAATGTATGAGCCTGGGTATTATGGTTTCTATCAATCAAAGGCTGGAAGCCGATGTGATAGAACTTGTGGCCAGCGAATTTAATTATGAAGTGGAATTTATTGATGTAGACAACCATCAGGATGCAGAAGAAGAGGAAGAAGAAGAAAATGAAGAAGACCTGGTTCCCCGGGCACCCATCGTTACCATCATGGGCCATGTGGATCACGGAAAGACTTCATTGCTGGATTATATCCGCCATGCCAATGTAATCGCCGGAGAAGCCGGTGGAATCACCCAACATATTGGAGCTTATGAAGTAAAAGTAAAAGACGGCCGTGCGATCACTTTTCTGGATACTCCGGGTCACGAAGCTTTTACTGCCATGCGCGCAAGAGGTGCAAAAGTTACTGATATCGCTGTGATTGTAATTGCAGCCGATGATGCCGTAATGCCCCAAACCAAAGAGGCTATCTCCCATGCACAGGCTGCAGACGTTCCGATGGTATTTGCTTTGAACAAAATGGATAAAGAGGGGGCCAATCCCGAAAAAATAAAAGAACAACTGGCAGCCATGAATATACTGGTAGAAGATTGGGGCGGAAAATTCCAGAGCCAGGAAATAAGCGCCAAAAAAGGGATCAATGTGGACGAGCTTCTCGATAAAGTATTGCTCGAATCAGATTTGCTCGAATTAAAAGCCAATCCCAAAAAATCTGCCAGTGGAAGCGTTATTGAAGCTTCACTCGATAAAGGCCGTGGGTATGTAGCCACTATTTTGGTTCAAAACGGAACCTTGCACCAGGGTGACCTATTGGTATCAGGCCAGCATTATGGCCGCATTAAGGCAATGTTTAATGAAAGAAATCAGAGAATTTCTTCAGCTCCGCCTTCCACTCCGGTGCTCATTCTCGGTTTGAACGGTGCGCCACAGGCGGGAGAAACTTTTAAAGTTTTTGATGATGAATCCGATGCTAAGGAGACTGCAAACCGAAGAGCACAAATTCTTCGTGAGCAGGGAATCCGAGCTAAAAAGCACATTACCCTTGATGAAATCGGGCGCCGTCTCGCCCTGGGCAATTTCAAACAATTGAATTTGTTGATTCGTGCCGATGTGGATGGCTCTGTGGAAGCATTAAGTGATTCTTTACAAAAATTAAGTACCGAAGAGATAGCCGTAAGCATTGTTCACCAGGGCGTGGGACAAATCACTGAGACTGACGTGATGCTGGCTACCGCTTCTGACGCAGTTATTATTGGGTTTAACGTGCGTCCTTCTTTGCAGGCTTCTAAAATCGCGGAACATGAAGGAGTGGAAATTAAAACTTATTCTATCATTTATGACGCAATTGATGAGGTGAAAAGCGCCATGGAAGGAATGCTGGAACCTAAGATCCAGGAAAAGGTTTTGGGAATAGCTGAAATAAAAGAAACCTACAAATTTGATAAAGCTACCGTGGCCGGTTGTATGGTGATAGAAGGGAAAATAGCCAGGAACAATCGTGTCCGCCTGGTAAGAGATGGAATCATTATTCATACCGGAGAATTGGGAAGCCTTAAACGTTTTAAAGATGATGTGAAAGAAGTAAATAATAACATGGAGTGCGGCCTTACTTTAAGAAATTATAATGACCTTAAAGTTGGTGATTTGGTAGAAGCCTTTGAAGAAATTGAAGTGAAACGAACATTGTAAGCTTTTAAATTATTAACTTCTTTAACAAAAGAGGGTCAACTTTTAACTTTCCAAAAAAATAACACACAGTTTAGCAGTGTATTTTTGATGAATTAATTTTTAAAAAATTAAGGGATGTCACTGCTATTCCCGATACAAATATTTCTGATGAAAAAAAGTTGTTTTACTTTTTGTTTTCTCCTTATCGCTTTTGCTTCTTTTGCCCAGACAAAAAAAGTACTTGCAGATAAAATCATTGCCACTGTTGGCGACAAGATTATTTTGCGCAGTGATATTGAAAACAGCATTCATGATATGCAAAGGCAGAATATCACCGTTCCGGATAATGCCTCCTGCCTTTTGCTGCAACAAGCTCTGGCCCTCAAAGCCTTGGTAATTCAGGCTGAAAGAGATTCGCTACCGGTTTCAGATGAAGAGGTAGATGGTGAAATTGATAATAGAATCCGTTATTATATTTCTCAATATGGATCCAAAGAGATTCTGGAGCAGGTATCCGGCAAAACGGTTTTCCAGTTGAAAGAAGAGTTTAAGCCCGTGATCCGTGATCAAAAGCTGGCTGCTGCCGAGCGTGATAAAATTGTAGGAAACGTAAGAATTACCCCAAAAGAAGTAGAAGCGTATTATGATAAAATCCCTAAAGACAGTCTTCATTTTTGGGAATCACAACTGGAAGTAGGGCAAATTGTTATTTATCCCAAACCCAGCCGTGATCTTGAAAATTATGCCATTGAACAATTAAAGGAATACAAGAAAGAAGTGGAAGACGGCAGCAGAAAATTTGAAGTGCTGGCTTCTCTTTTTTCTGATGATCCCGGCAGTAAAGATAAAGGCGGGCTTTACGAGATCAACAGGAATGAAACGCAATGGGATCCGATATTTTTGGCCAAGGCCTTTAGCCTGAAAGACGGACAGATCTCCAATGTTTTTAAAACGAAATTTGGATATCACATCATTCAAATGGTGAGCCGCCGCGGAGACGATGCCACCATTCGCCACATATTGAAAGTTCCCCAGGTAAGTTCTGTTGAAATAAAAGCGGCGGAAGAAAAACTGGATTCCATAAGAACCCTCCTGGTAGATGGTAAGATGCAGTTTGGAGAAGCAGTTTCGAAGTTTAGCGAAGACGATGCCAGCAAATTTACAGGGGGCCTCATTACCGGACCAGACGGCCAATCTACTCTTCTATCTATTGATCAGTTGGATAAAGATCTTGTGTTGAGGCTCAAAGATTTAAAAGTAGGGGAATATTCAAAGCCCGAAGAATATGTAGATCCTTCGAATGGGAAAAAAGCTGTCAGGATAGTGGAAATAATTTCTAAAACAGAACCCCATCGGGAAAACCTGAAAGATGATTATGATAAAGTATCCCAGCGGGCGCTTGAAGAAAAAAAGAACAAGGCCCTTGACGATTGGTTTAGTAATAAAATGTCTGGTTTTTATATAAATGTTTCCAAGGATTATGCATCCTGCCCCGAGGTGAAGGATTGGACGGGAGGACACAACACAGCTGCTAAATAATTGAAAAGGAAATAAGAATCTTTATTATTTGTTGATTTACTTGTAAAAGAACTTCTGCCTGAAAAACTTTTTCAGCTTTGCAAAATGGGAATATTAAAATTGTGATTCTCCCAATGGTTGGCTTCTTTCCAAAAAAAAGTAAAGTAAATTTTATCGGTGTTCATATTCTGCAAATCAATGTCTGCAACATGAATGCCTAATTTGGAATCGTAGGTTTCCGTATTGTTACTGGTTTTCCATTTATCAGCAGACCAGTGGACTATTGCTTCTGCCTTCACTTCGATGCGAAGATTTTTTCCTTTGGGAATAAAGGCACATGGCCACGAAAACCGCCAAACCACAAAAGGGCTTTTCACTTTCTTTTTGATATAACGATCCTCGGTATGCAGCGACATATCAAATATTTTCTTTTCTTTAATAGAGTAGCACAATTTGATATATTCGGAATGAGCCCACACCAAAGGCATTGCTGATCCGGAATTTCGCCCAAAATATAATTCTTTTTCAGGAATATCATCGCTATCCCAAATCTGTTCGGGAAGCAGGCCGTTATTGGCAAATTTATCCATCGATTTTAAAATTCTTTTGGCGCCTTCAATATTTCCGGCAGCAATTTCGTAATGCCCTCTTTCGCCAGCCAGGAGTGGCCACACTCTTCCAATGCCTTCTCCATTTTGGGGAAATGTATTTCCATTTTTATCTTCACCATAACCATCATTAGTGTAGCGATGCCAGCAGGGGCC
>JBIQMJ010000349.1:0-4720 GCA_044463445.1 Segetibacter koreensis | reverse complement strand
TTTCGAATTATTAAAAATTTTTTTCCTTTTTCTCCATATTATAAAGCCTGTAATACTTAGTAAGCCGGGCATTAAGCCGAATAAACAATATAAAAATTTGAGAAGCAATCCACCATAATTCCCGAAATGTAGAGGCGTAACTATACTCAACCATTTTTTAAAAGCACTTTGTTCCCTTAACCATTCCTTTTTTTGAAATTGCCCGTTTGCTCCATCAAAATAAAAACGGCTGTAATATTTTCCGTAATAATAAGGATCATCTTCAAAGTTGCCTGATAACTGTACGGTGTTGCTATTGGCGGATACTCTTATCAGGTGTATTCTGAAAGAGGGATATTGCCTGTCAATTTCATTTTTAATTTGATCTATAGAGCTGGTAACGCCGGCTGTATTTGATTTTGCAGGTGTTGCTTTTTTTAGCGCAGCTAAAGCTATGTTGCTACTGATAAACAAGCCGGTGATAACAATCAGCAGGTTAAATAGCAAAGTCCACACACCGATAATGCGATGCAGGGACGAGCTTAGGCTTCTTCCGCTTTTCTTATTGATGCGTACACGAAAAAAAATGACCCTTATGATTGCTTTCCTGTAAATGTAAATACCCGTAATCAATGAAACGAGAAATAAGATACCAATAAAAAAAACAATGATTTTGCCTGCAGTGCCAGCAAAGAGCGTATAGTGAAGACTGAGAAGAATGCGATGTAATTGATTTTGAACCTTGTCAGATATATGAAGAATAGAACCATCCACAGGATGCACAAAGATTTTTTTCATTGCAGTGCCTTTGCGTAAATCGTAGACTAAAGCTTCATTGATGTGTGGCTGTTCATATAAACGTATTTCCCATCCAGGGTATAATTTTTGAATATGAGAAAACGAAGCATCATAAGAGAAAGTTCCTGAGGGATTATTTACTGCGATCCAGGTTGATTCATACGCTCCTTCTATTTCATCACTGAAAACAAGAAGGGAACCACTGATGCTCATTACCAGCAGGAAGATGCCTACTATCAATCCGCACCAGTGATGCCAGGAGAAAATTCGTTTTCCTTTTTTCAATAGCTTACCATTTATAACCAATGCCCACCTGGTAGTGAATGCCGTTTGCCTTAATATAGTTAGATGGCAAAGCATACCACTGAGCAGTAGTATTGTAATAATCTTTGTTCAACAGATTTTCGATTCCGCCAAAAATGTTAATACCATTTTTCATTTTATAGCCTGCACTCACGTTGACGATGCCATAAGCATTGACCGGGCCTTCCCCAAATTTGTATGTTCCATTTGCCTGCGGTGCGAACCTCCTTCTTGAGCCGCTATACAACCATTCCACATCTGCAAATAAATGGCTTCCCGGCATGTATTTAATGTGTGAAACGATTTTTAATGGAGTAATCCGGCGCCCGGATAAATACACATCTTCCGGGTCATCGTAACTTTTATTTTTATTAATATCCGCTTTCCCTTCCATATAAGAAATACCGGTTCCAATTACAAAATTTTTTATGGAGGCAACATCTATGGAACCCTCAATGCCCAAAATACGTTCAGGTGCCCTCTGCTGTACGAAAAAACCGTTCTCTTCAATAATAGTAGTCCCGATTTTTGAAGTGCTTGCATACACCGAAGTATTGATAGATACATTATGAAGAGAAGAGGAAAAGCCTGCTTCATAATTATTAGCTACCACCGGCTGCAATTGCATTTTAGCAATGTCGTCTTCTTTGGCGCTGCGGATATAGTGGCCAATGTCTACTATAGAGAAGCCTTGGGTAAAGCTGATAAAAGGCTTAAATATTTCCCACTTTGCATAACGAAGTCCTGCATTAAAGGTTGAAGCGGAGAAGTTGAGATTTCCCCCATTAATTTGTTGACCTCCCGGCGACTGCGAAGTATGTATTTGTGTAAAAGAAGGAATTTTTAAATCAACCTGGTCCAGCCGATAGCCCGCCTTCCATATCCAGTCTTTGTCAATGATTAGCTGGAGCTGCGCAAAAGGCGCGGGATTCGTAAGCTCCATCTTGGGCACCCATATTCTTCCGTCAGTCAGATTTTGCCAGGTAACATCATGCAAATAATCCAAGCCATACAACACTTCACTTTCTACCTTATTGCTGATTTTCCATGGAGTATTAAATGTGAGCCTCGCGCCTCTCTTTTCGGAATGGATCGCAGATTGACTGGCGGGCACAAAAGAGGCCGACCATCCATACACTGTATAAAATTTTTGGAGATAAACGTTTGCTTCAAAAGAGGTATTTAAAAATAATTTTTTAGCCTGATATTTTACATAGGCATTGTGGTTGTAGCGGGTTCCTTCGTCCTCTCCTTTTACTTCACCTTTAACGCCGATGGTGGGGGTTACGCCATAGGTGCCTATTTGCTCTATGTATTCGCTGTTTTGTTTGGATCCGAAATAATTGTACATCACTTCCACACGGTTCTGTTCATTAATATTCCAGCCAAGCTTTGCGAAGGCGTTTATAATATCCGATTCGCCATACCCATACACCGGGGTAATAGCTACTCCTTTCGCATCTTTATACACTCCTGTTTTTTCAAAGCTTCCCGATAAGACATAATCGAAAGCTTTTGTCTTTCCTGAGAAACGCTGACTCAGCCTTACCCCACCTGTTTCGTACGCATGAACTGCCATTCCTGTTTTGGCAATAGAAGTATAGGCTTCAAAAGCTTTGGCGGTTTTTGGTTGCAAAGTGATATAATTAATTACACCTCCGTCGGCGCCGTTTCCATAAATAGCCGTTGCTCCTTTAATTACCTCAACACGTTCTATCACTGAAGGGTCAATGGTACGCATGTCTCTTGCCCCGTTTCTCAATGGAGTAGATTGTGGAATTCCATCAATTAAAATTAATGGGGTTCTTCCACGTAATGTTTGCCCGGTATTGCTGGTAGTATTGGAGCTTAGTCCCAGTGAAGGTACTGTTTGTCCTAACAGGTTGGATAAATTGGGAGAGATGGCGCTTTGCGCCTGTATTTCCCTCGCATTGATTACCTGTACAGACGCCGGAGTCCGGTCAACAATTTCCGCTTTGCGGCTCGCTGTAATGGTTATTTCTTTTAAGGAAGAAATCGACTTATTTAGTAGTATAGTTTGGGTGGAGACGGCTTCCGTATCAGCAACTGAAACCGGCTGTTCCAGGTTTTCATAACCGACAGAACTGATAACCAAAATATAATTTCCCGGCTTTTGAACAGTCAACTGAAAGTTCCCATCTTTGTCTGTAATGGCGTTGTTGAAAGTGTTTTTCAACAAAACAGTAGCTCCGGATACGGCCTCGCCATCAGCGTTTTTTACTTTCCCTTTTATAATCTGGGCAGAAGTAACCGTTATAAATAAAAAAGATATAATTATTAAGCAATAAACTTTTTTCATGTAAAATTTTTGAATCGCAAAAGTGCTTTTGATAAATTGCCTGTGTTTACGAAAAAGGAAAAAAAATTTACGAAATAGGTAAAAATGGATCAGGAAGAAAAAAGACGCCGGACTTCTTATATTAAAGCTTTAAGTATAATTAATTTTTAAAAAAATTAAGAAAAAAAGTTCTTGTTAGATTCCAGGGACTGTATCTTTCGCAGGCACTTCATTCCACGTTTTCCAGTTATTATCTGTCCAGCGAACAACGGCTTCTGCCAATACTTCTACCCGTAATATTTTTTTGGGAGAAATTCTTTTTTCCTGGTCGTTAAAACCCCATTTTGGCTCAAGAATGAGGCATGGCATTGTGCTTTGCCTTCTTGTGCCATATTCATGAACTATATTTTAAATGAATTAACCCTTTCAGTCTGCAAAAACTACGAGCGCTACTGTACTTCCAATCTTCCGGTTTAATTACAAAGACAGCTACTACCAGATTCATGTGGATATACTCTAACGTTTTATCAAACATTTGCTGATCTTTTATTTCTAATGGTTTGTTATGCTGTCTCCAGAATTCCAATTATTATTATTATTATTCCCATTTTTCTTGCCCGCTCTCTCCATCATCCAAATCATCCATTCTTTCCTGCTCTCTGAGACATTATTTTTAACTCCCGCTTTCAGTTATGAGGAAGTATGTTTTTTCATATCCCCGAACAATATCTTCTAATTTGTTTTTATTGCTACCGATTATCAGATGCACATGGCTTGGCATGATGCACCATCCGTAAATTTCTAAGCCTTTCTTCTCCTGGCAAAATTTCCAACTGTCAACAACTATCTTCATATATTGTTCCCCCAACAAAAACACCTATCCAATATACCTGGCAAAGGAAATAAAATACAATTTATCGGTATCGTGGAATTTATATTTCCGGCTCATAAGTAAATATACCAGATCTCTTATATTATAAGATCATATAGTAGGATCTTTACATGGCACAAGAAACGATCGCTCTTTTTCTGCGCCTCATTCTTGCGCCAACTTGAGGAAACACTTCAACAATGACTTCACATTAGTCCTTACTCCGAAGTCTTTGGTCAGTAAACAAACAAATATCCCGTATTTATGATCTTCTTCAAATCCGTTTAATACTGATCATTTTTTTCAGATAGTTTCAAGGTTTGACAAGAAAATAATTAAAGTTTGTCAGGTTTTATAAAAGACCACAACTAATAGCTTGTACAATATATTCTTAACCAATAAAATTTAAAAAAAAATGAAACATTTGATTTTTGCTTTAGCGCTTGTTATGGGCATCTCCTTTTCAGCCA
>JBIQMJ010000348.1:0-4738 GCA_044463445.1 Segetibacter koreensis | reverse complement strand
CAAGGAAAACCGGAATAATTTTTTTCATGAATTCGATTTTATAGATTTTTTTTAAGAAACTGTATTAAATATGAAGTTAAAGAATGGGAGACTTGATGCATAATGTACAATCACTCAAATCCTCAATTCTCAATTCACTCTCACTCTCTCACTCTCTCGCTCTCTCACAGGCCCAATACCAGGCGATTCAAATTTTCATCTTTGGTGGTTTGGGCAAAATCGTCAAATGCTTTTTCCGTAACACGGATGATATGATTTTTAATAAATTCAGCGCCTTCCCTGGCTCCGTCTTCAGAATTCTTTAAACAACATTCCCATTCCAATACAGCCCATCCGTCATAATCATAGGCGGCCAATTTACTGAAAATTGATTTAAAGTCTACCTGCCCGTCGCCTGTTGAACGGAATCTTCCTGCGCGGTTGATCCAGCTTTGATAACCTCCATATACACCTTGCTTGCCGGTAGGATTAAATTCTGCATCTTTCACATGAAAAGCCTTAATTCTTTCGTGATAGAAATCGATGTAAGCCAAATAGTCAAGCGCCTGCAGCACAAAATGCGAAGGATCGTAAAGCAGGCAGGCGCGGCTATGAAAATTCACACTTTCCAAAAAAGTTTCGTAAGAAATACCATCGTGAAGGTCTTCACCCGGATGTATTTCATAACACACATCTACGCCGCATTCATCAAAGGCATTTAATATCGGCAACCATCTTTTGGCAAGTTCGGTAAATCCCTCTTCTACCAAACCGGCCGGGCGCTGCGGCCAGGGATAAACATTGGGCCACAAAAGGGCGCCACTAAAAGTAGCATGAGCTTTAAGCCCCAGGTTTTGGGAAGCTTTGGCAGCCAGCTTCAATTGTTGAACGGCCCATTCCTGCCGGGCCTTTGGGTTATTGCGTAATTTCTCGGGTGCAAAGCCGTCAAACAGCGCATCATAAGCGGGATTTACGGCCACTAATTGTCCCTGCAAATGCGTAGAAAGCTCTGTGATTTCAAGGCCAAAGCTATTTACAGTTCCTTTTAATTCGTCGGCGTAAGTTTTGCTTTCAGCCGCTTTTTCAAGATCAATAAACCGGGCATCATTGGTAGGAAGCTGCACCCCAACAAAACCTTTGTCTTTTGCCCATTGGCAAATGTTTTTTAAATCGTTAAATGGCGCCTCATCGCCAATAAACTGGGCAATAAAAATGCCGGGTCCTTTAAGTGTTTTCATGCTAATAATTTAATTCAATTTTTAATAATGCCCCCGTAATTGAGCGATTATAATTCGCTCAGTTTCTGTTTTATAAATAAGGCGATGTTCTTTATTAATCCGCCTTGACCAATACCCTGTCCAATTATGCTTTAATGCTTCAGGTTTGCCAAGGCCTTCATAAGGGCTTTCTTTAATAGATTCCAGAAGTTGTATAATCCGGTTTTGAATTTTCACATTTCCGCTTTGTTTCCAGAAACGCAAGTCCTCCAATGATTCAGGAGAAAAAACTATTTCCATAAATCTTCCATCTTAATAATTGTCACATTTCCTTCTTCTATATTTTTTATGCTGCTATTTAATCGTTCAGCCATTTTCGGATTAGACAAGATACGTTCCGTTTCGTCTGATTCCGGCTCTTCTTCATAAGGTATTTGAAAGCCATCTAAGATAACCTTCAGCGCCTTTTGCTGGCTTTCATTTTCCGGATGTATGAGTAATGATTCCATAATTATTTATTTAAGTTCATTAAGAAGCAATTTCGTCTTCAAGTAAAATTTCATTCTTTGAAAATTGTGCCGCATATCTTATAGCTTCTTCAACTGAACCTTTAGGCAGGTGAGCGTATTCGTTATAAATTTTTTCAACAGAGCCTCCAGTGGATAACGATTCTAAAATCATTTCTACACTAATTCTTGAGCCGGCTATGACAGGCTTACCATTTAAAATATTTGGGTCTGATGTCATAAAATGAAATTGCATGAGTAAGTTTTTAAATGAAGAACGATAAAGTTAGCCCAATTTTTATTTGTTACGTTCAATCGCTTATGCCTTCCATAAATTCAGACTTATAGTAAACCAATAAATATCAAACTTTTTATTTTCGTTTAAAACGTTACGGATAGTTCTTACCTGAATCCGCTCTCTTTTGTAATTCTGCAATTGGCATAGCAATAATTCTTCCCATTTTTTTATCGCCCCTGTAGGTAACTACTTTCAGCATTACGGCATCTTCCGGCGGGGTTAGCGGCGTACGATAAGTTGGATAATAGTTATCGGGAAAAGAATTATCAAAACTATAATGAATCTGCAAATCCTTAATTTCTGTGCTTAGTTCAATTTTCAATTTGCCGTTCTCATCTTTTGTGGCAGTGAAAATCGGGTCGAACATGCTTGGCGCATATTTGATATGTGCTTCATCAAACCTCGGCAATTGTTTTTCAACGCGGACCGAAAAATCATCCCAGTTTTTTTTGTCTTTCGGCGACCATACGCTTTCTGCAATCGCAAGCGCACGCGGCCAAAGCATATATTCAAGATGGCGCATATTATAAATTTGTTCTGTCCACAAGTTGGCCTGTCCACCAAGGATGTATTTAGCATCCACTCCCGGTGGTACGGGTTCAAACTCATACGCCTTTTGTAATCTTAAAGTAGCATAAACATGCGGCTCAATAATAGGATCGCCGTTCATATAATCAATGTAAGCAAAAGTAGTAGGGCTCATTACCACATCATGCTTCATCTTTGCCGCTTCTATTCCGCCTTCCATTCCGCGCCAGCTCATTACTGTAGCGCTGGGCGCCAATCCGCCCTGCAATATTTCATCCCAGCCCATAAATTTTTTGCCTTTTGATTCCACAATCTTTTCAAGCCTCTTTTCGAAATAGCTTTGAACCTGGTCCATATTGGTGAGGTTCTCCCTCTTCATCAAATCGTGCACCGCATCACTTTTTTCCCAAAAGTTTTTAGGGCATTCATCGCCGCCACAATGGATATATCCGAAAGGAAAAAGCTCGGCTACCTGCGTCATCACCTTATCTAAAAATTCATACACTTTTTCATTGGCCGGGCAAAGGGTGTTGTCCACCAGTGCTACCGGCGGTTGCCCGTGCGACCAGTCCATGATTTCTTCGCCGGAGCGCACGCGGTATTTATCAGCGCCTTCCGTACAAGATAATTCAGGATAGGATACCACTGCGGCGAGGCTATGACCCGGCACATCAATTTCAGGTAAAATATTTACAAAACGATCCATCGCATATTTCACTATTTCGCGAATATCATCCTGTGTGTAATATCCACTGTCGTTGAGTGGCTCATCTGGTTTGGGTGGGGTAAAAGTTCCGAAATATCCAACTTTATGTACTCTTTTGGAACCTACTTCCGTAAGGCGTGGCAAACCCTTTATTTCTATTCGCCAGCCTTCATCATCTGTTAAATGCAAATGAAGGATATTGTATTTGAACAGAACCATCTGGTCTATAAATTCCTTTACTTCTTTTTTGGTAAAAAAATGACGGCTTACGTCCAGCATCAATCCGCGCCAGCCAAACCTTGGGTAATCTGTAATCTTACAAACCGGAACATTCCATTTTACATTCTTTGCAACCAAACTGTCGTTGATTTCTTTGGGAAATAATTGGTAAAGCGTTTGAATTCCATAAAACAATCCCGCAGGTTTATTGGCGGAGAGGGTAATTTCATCAGGAGAAACATTTAAATGATATCCTTCATTTCCCAAACTGGCATCTTTAATTAAAGACAAATTAATTCCATTGCCCGATTTTTTAGAATTGACCACCGGAGCTTCATAACCGGTAGCACGGTGTATTTTTTTTGAAAGAAATTCACCCACCCGTTTGGCATCCTTATTCTGCGACATCACGTGGATGGTAGCTTTGTCAGTCAGATGGAAATTTCCTGTACCTGAGGTTACAGAAACCGGGGCAGGTATCAACAATTCTGCTACATTATTTTTCTGTGCAAAAACAGAGATTGAAATAATAAATAAAAATGAAAGAATCAGTGTTTTTCTCATGAGATCAATTTTTATACTTAAAGAATTTGTTGGGCAATGAAGATAGAAAATTTGGTTCAGCTAATTCACATAAAGTTATTTTTTATCCATTACGCCAAGCGGTAAAATTGTCTTTCCATAAATTTCATTCAGCAAGGCGCCGATGCCGGTATAAATGGCGGAGGCTCCACAAACAATTCCTTCATAGCCTGTGAAGGTTTTTATGGATGCGCCTGCTTCTGTTTCGCCAAAGGCTAATAAAAAAAAGAGAATGGTCAGCGTAGCGAATACGAACTGCAAAGCCCTGGTGGTACGCAGTGTTCCGATAAAAAGCAATCCGGTAAAAATGCCCCACATAATGAGATAGGCAACCATTGCGGAAGCAGAGGCAGCAGGCACCCATCCAAATTTGGGAATCACGATCAGGGCTACCAGCGTAAGCCAGAACGAGCCATACGAAACAAAAGCAACGAAGCCAAACGTATTATTTTTCTTCGATTCCATAATGCCTGCTATGATCTGGGCGATACCTCCATAAAAAATTCCCATGGCAAGGATCATCGAGTTCATTTCAAAAATTCCGGCATTATGCAGGTTTAGCAAAACGGTGGTTAACCCGAAAGCCAAAAGTCCGAGTGGCGCAGGATTGGCAGAAGTGTCTTTAATGATAATAGTAGTTTGTTCCATTACAGAAAGTTTTTTTATTTATAAATAGGAATAAAAATAAGTAATAAAACTTGGT
>JBIQMJ010000347.1:0-4751 GCA_044463445.1 Segetibacter koreensis | reverse complement strand
TATTGTTATTTATGAGAGTCATTCGTTCCCTGATAAAAGCATCGGATGGTTTAAAAGATATAAAGAAAGGGCCAATAATGGTTTCTGAAGGGGATGTCTTTAATAAAAAATACTACAGAAGCCATTATCTCTCTTCCAACGGGTTGGAAGATTTTCCGCGTTTCTTATCGGTAAAGGAGTTTTGTAATCCATACAAAGTGTTTAGAAAATTCTTTAAATACCAGGATGCGGATGAATGGGTGCATGACCTGGAAGAGATTGTGGATTCGGCCCTTTCGAAAAACAACGGAGAACTTGGCCTGGAGATGATCACCATTTATTCGCACCTGGTGAAGCTGACAGAGGCGGCACATTTAATTAACGTAAGAGAGGTGATCCATGTCGGAGGTATTCTTAAGAACCGTTCCATTGATCATTGCTAACAATCAGCACCTGGTTTGCCTGCTTTTTTAATTTCCTTCTAAAACATTTTTATGATCAACAGTTGTTATGAACCGCATCATTATTTACCTCTCTGGCTGGAAAAGGCGGAAGAAAATTATCCAGCAGAAGTTGTTTCCAGATTTTTTGGCGCTTACGAACTTCCGGAATGCCGCCTTTTTCTGTGGCAAATGTTGAAATGGTATGGTCGCGAAAAAGATGAAGAAGCTTTTCTTGACTCAGCAGATTGCATTTTCTTTTTTGAGAAACTAATAAGTTTCATTGAAGCGGCTTACCTGATTCATCAGAAAGATCAGCCAAAGCCCGAAATAGACGCGCCTGAAATACCTGAAAAAAATAAAGAGGAAATAATAGAGATGGAAGACCCATTGGCTCCTGTTATCCATACTATTAAAAACTCAATGGACGCCGAAAAGATATTCCTGCTCGGAAATTACCCTTTGCAACCTGCCGGGCTGGGGGATGAATATGATCTCCTGATATTGGTAAAAGATACCCATAACCGGCCGAATGATGAATTTGAAAGTCTGATACACAACCGGAGTTGCGATACAGTGCCGGTAAATGCAAGTGTATATAAGTTGAGTAAAGTAAATGAGATGATCGGTAACGGGAATTATTTTTTCTCAACTTTTTGTGTTCCGGAGAAGCTAATTTATGATGCGGGAAGGATACAATTGGAAAGCCCGGCTGTAAAGCATGATCTTCCGCGGTTGAAAGTTCTTAAGCAAATTCATACTGGTTTGATGGAAAAGGCAAATGGATTTGTTGCGGGTGCTATCAATTTTTATGAGTCTAAGGAATTTTCATTATCCTGCTTTATGCTGCACCAGGCTGCAGAGCATGGACTGAACTCCCTGCTGCAACCATTGATGCAATTCCGGTTGCATACCCATAACCTTCATAAACTGATGAGAATTACGAGAAGATTCAGTCTTGAAATATTCAACTTGTTTCCAAGAGATACTGAAAGTGAGATCAGCCTTTTCCAATTGCTTCAAAAAGCGTATATCCATGCACGTTACAAAGATACTTTTGAAGTAAAGGAAGCCGAAGCAGCGGTATTATTGGAAAGAATAAAACTCCTATTGCATACAGTCGGGGAAGAATTTGAAAGAATTGTTCATTCCATTAGAGTGCCTTCCGGTGAAGAAAAAACATAGACAATTTTTTGGTTCGCATTTTCTGTTCCGGGTTCATAGTGTAAGGTAAGTGTGGGAGGATATTGGCGATTAAATCTATGCATGCGTTTAACAAAGGTGAATAGCAGCATCATGAATTTTTCGAACACAATATCCAATGGAGAATGACCGTGTATTCATGAAAGGTCTCATTATTGAAAAGCAGGTCAGGAGAATAAATGCGCAATATTTTTTGAATCGCCTGTTCCTGTGCATCTTTTGGAATGAAAGGGTTTGCAGCCTCGTAGAGGCGACAGTTTGGTAATAAACCATCTCAAAATATTTTGAGTCCCCATCGGGGCGGCACAAAAAATTAAAACTGCCGCACCTACGGTGCTTAAATTCTTTTTATTCCTCTTTTCTTCCAAAATATCGCCCTTACAGGGCTTAATTAGGTATCTTACCATATTTCCAATCGCACAATGGATTATCTAATATTTTAATTCCTGGGGAAGACCATAGTTTTCCTAAATTTTATGCAACCGATTGATTGAAGTTTTTATAAAATCTGTAGCTAAATTGAAAGCGGATTTTGAAAATAGGAGAGTAGAGAAAATGAAATTTCAGAACTTTTAATTAAATCATTCCATGAAATATTTCAAAGGTATTTGTGTTACAATACTGATAGCGGCTACATTTCAATCATTTGCGCAAAATAGACCGAAAGTAAAAACCAACAAGCCCAATATCGTTTACATTCTTGCCGATGATCTCGGATATGGAGACCTCGGAGTGTACGGCCAGCAAAAAATTGAAACGCCAAACATTGATGCCCTGGCAAAAAATGGAATGCTGTTTACACAGTTTTACGCCATGCCGGTTTGCGCTCCTTCAAGATATTCGTTGATGACAGGACTTCATTCAGGCCATGCTTATATCCGTGGAAATGATGAATGGGACGAACGGGGCGATGTGTGGAGCTTTAAAGCGATGGAAGCCAATCCTGCATTGGAAGGACAATTGCCGGTTCCTGATTCGACTGTTACCATTGCAAAAGTTTTGAAAAAGGCCCGGTATAGAACCGCACTGGTGGGCAAATGGGGGTTGGGTGGGCCATTTACAACCGGCATTCCAAACAACCAGGGGTTTGATTATTTCTATGGTTCATTATGCCAGCGCCAGGATCACCAATATTATCCGGGCCATCTTTGGGAAAATACCTACCGGGTGGTGTTGAATAATAAGATCCAGGATCCGAATATTAAATTTCCTTCTGATAAAGATCCATTGAATCCAGCAAACTATACAATGTATCAGCAGAATGATTATGCACCGGATCTGATCATTAAAGCGGCCCTGCAATTTATTGATGAAAATAAGGATCATCCTTTTTTTCTTTATTATCCTGATCCGCTGCCACATGCTTCCATGCAGGCACCTGCTGACCTGGTAGCATATTATCACAAAAAATTCGGAGATGAAAAACCATTCCTGGGAGGAAGTTATGTGCCTTGTCGTTATCCACGTGCTACACATGCGGCGATGATCACGTTGCTCGACCGCCATGTAGGAGAGATCATTAAAAAGCTGAAAGAAGAAGGCTTGTATGATAACACGATCATTATGTTTTCCAGCGACAACGGATCGTCTAATGAAGGTGGCGCTGATTGTCCATTTTTTGACAGCAACGGACCTTTTAAAAATGAGTATGGATGGGGAAAAGGATTTTTGTATGAAGGAGGAATTCGTGAGCCATTGATTGTTTCGTGGCCGGGGAAAATCAAGGCCGGAACAAAAAGTGATCTGATGTGTGCGGCGTGGGATGTAATGCCTACTTTATGCGCCATGACAGGGATTTCTACTCCTCGAAATATTGATGGAATTAGTTTTCTTCCCACATTGGTACATCAACCCGAAAAACAAAAACATCATTCTTTTCTTTACTGGGAATTTCCCGGTTATAATGGCCAGCAGGCAGTGCGGCTTGGAAAATGGAAGGGAATCAGATTTAACATGAACAAAGGAAATTTGAAAATGAAATTGTTTGATTTAGATAAGGATATACAGGAGCAACATGATGTGGCTGATCAACATCCTGAAATCGTAAAAAAGATAGAAGAGATCATGAAGAAAGAACATACTACTGCCGCTGTTGACCGGTTTAAAATAAAAGCGATTGATGGGGATTAAAAAAACACTTCCGCCCGGTACACCAAAACCTCCTGACAGCTTGCTGGTAGCAGCTTCACTGGTTTTTCATCAAACCTCAGGCCCCGTTGATTTGAATGATTATAGCCAATGGTGGAGCTGGGTAAAAGGTGCTGACCAGGAGCATCCTGAAGGCCCCGGTAGCCGCATTGAAGGGAAAGAAAATTATCCCGTCGTACAGGTGAGCTGGTACGATGCGATGGCTTATTGTAAATGGGCCGGGAAGCGATTACCAACAGAAGCGGAATGGGAATATGCCGCAAGAGGAGGTCGTAAAATAATTGATTTATAAATAGAGTTTAATTTTAATTACCAGTAAATTTAAAACATGCAATTAAAAAAGAGTTGGAGTGTCATTTTAATATTGCTGCTTCCATTTTTTGGAATCGCACAGCAAAAGATCAGTATTATTCCGCAACCGGTAAGCGTTACAGCCGAAGCCGGACATTTTACAATTGATAAAAATACTTCAATCATTTTCAACACTAAAGAAAATGATTTGCGCCATGCGGCTGATTTTTTCAATGCTTATGTAAAAAATATTTCAGGAAATGCGCTGCCTTTTAATGTGAAAAAAAATAAGTCGATCATTCTTGAAATAAAGAAAACTGCTACAATTGGTGATGAAGGTTACCTTTTAGAAGTGACGCCGGTTTCAATAAAAATTACTGCCAATTCCAAAGCGGGAATTATTTACGGGATGCAATCTGTTTTTCAAACACTACCTCAGATACGCACCAATGCTGTATTAGAAGTGCCTTGTATGAAGGTGATGGATTATCCTTCATTCAAATGGCGTGGAATGCATTTGGATGTTTGCCGCCATTTTTTTTCACCAGAGATGGTGAAAGAATACATTGATCTTTTATCAGAATATAAATTCAATACTTTTCACTGGCACCTGACAGATGACCAGGGTTGGAGATTGGAGATAAAAAAATATCCGAAGCTCACTTCTGTTGGTGCCTGGCGAGCAGACAG
>JBIQMJ010000346.1:0-4771 GCA_044463445.1 Segetibacter koreensis | reverse complement strand
CATGAAATTAGAATATAATCCAGGATATCCATCCGTAGAGGATCTCAGAAAGAAAGCCAGGAAAAGGATCCCGGGTTTTGCATTCGATTACCTGGATGGAGGTTGCAACGAAGAAATCAATCTTCATAAGAACACAACGGAGATCCGTGAAATAGAACTTCTTCCCCAATATCTGAAACAACATTCAGGCAGCGATATGAAGACAGAACTATTTGGCCATGTGTATGACGCGCCTTTTGGCATCGCGCCCGTTGGCCTGCAGGGATTGATCTGGCCAAATTCTCCTGAAATATTGGCCAGGGCTGCTTTTACACATAATATACCTTTTGTGCTGAGCACGGTAAGCACAAGTAGTATTGAACGCATCAGTGAACTTACAGAAGGCCGTGCCTGGTTTCAATTGTATCATCCTGCAGAAAATTCTTTGCGCGACCAGATCATTCAAAGAGCAGCAGAACATTGCCCGGTGCTGGTTATTCTTAGCGATGTTCCCACCTTTGGATACAGGAATAAAGAAATAAAAAATGGCCTTGCTATGCCACCACGGATTACACTTCATAATATTCTCCAGATTATGGGAAGGCCGGGCTGGGCAATGAAAACGTTAATTCACGGGCAGCCTGCATTCAAAGTGATGAAGCCCTACATGCCCAAGGGAATGAATATGCATCATCTTGGATTGTTCATGAATAAAACTTTCAATGGCCGCCTGAATGAAGATAAAATTTCAGCCATTCGCGATAAGTGGAAAGGGAAACTGGTGTTGAAGGGAATTGTAAATGAAGTGGACGTAGAAAAATGTATCCGGCTTGGAATGGACGGCATCATTGTTTCCAACCACGGCGGACGGCAATTGGATGCAGGACAATCTACGATTCATTCTTTGAAAAAAATTGTAGCAAAATACAGCCACAAAATTAAAGTTATGATGGATAGTGGCATGCGTTCCGGCCCCGACATTGCAAGGACGCTCGCTTCCGGTGCTGAATTTACTTTTTTGGGAAGAACATTTATGTATGGCGTGGCCGCCCTTGGCGATGAAGGCGCCAACCATACGATTGTTATTTTAAAGAGGCAGTTGCAGCAGGTGATGGATCAGCTATGTTGTGAAAGCGTAAAAGATTTCCCCAATTTTTTAGTAAAGGAAAACTAAAGACATAAATACTTTTAGAATAAATTTATTTTCGATCAATAGTAAAGCAACAAATCGCTGAGTTTTTTATTTTATAGATCTTCCTCCCGTTCGAGCATTAATATTGCGCTTTGTGGAACAATAAAATATTTATCGCCTTCATACATTACTTCTGTAGCAGCACTCAAAAGAAAGATGGCCAGGTCGCCTTCTTTTGCCTGCAGCGGAAGATATTTTATTTTTTCTTCCTCACCTTTCCATGATTCGTCTTCCACAGGCATTGGAATAGCATAACCAGGCCCGGCTTTGATAACATAGCCCTGTTGTACTTTTTCTTTTTCTTTTACACCTGGTGGCAAATAAAGCCCACTGGCAGTTTTTTCATCAGGACGTGTGGGTTTTATCAATAACCGGTCGCCGATAATGATCAATTTCTTTAGCCGGTTATCAGGGGTAATGTGCATGCTTTAATTTTTAATCTGCAAAAATAGGAATTAGAAATTTAGAAGGGTATCCGGAATAATTTTGATGCACTTATTTAAAAGTCCGGCAGTTTAATTTACAAGAGGGAAAATAATCATTTAATTTAGCCACACTAAATTATCCGTTCAATAAATAATTATACAATGAGTTTAAAATTACGAAGCCATGATTGGTTTGGCCGAAAAGGAAAAGAAGGTATCATTTACAGGAGCTGGATGAAAAACCAGGGCATGCCGAACGATATGTTTGATGGCCGCCCTGTGATTGGCATCTGTAATACTTTTAGCGAACTTACTCCATGCAATGCTCACCTGCGTAGCCATGCGGAAGCAGTAAAGAGAGGAGTATTGGAAGCCGGTGGTTTTCCGCTGGAATTTCCCATTATGAGCCTGGGAGAAACATTATTAAAACCTACCGCTATGCTCTTCAGGAACCTGGCGAGCATGGATGCAGAAGAAAGCATACGGGGTAATCCAATCGATGGAGTAGTTTTATTAACAGGTTGCGATAAAACCACGCCCAGCACAGTAATGGGCGCGGCGAGCGTGGGATTACCCACGATTGTGGTGCCCGGCGGCCCCATGCTCAATGGAAGATATAAAGGGCAAACGATTGGCAGTGGCACTCATGTATGGAAGTTTGATGAAGATATGAAAACCGGCAAGATGACGCAGGAAGAATGCGAGTTTGCTGAAAGCTGTATGAGTCATAGTATCGGCCACTGTATGACAATGGGTACAGCAAGCACTATGGCGGTGATGGTGGAAAGTTTGGGTTTAACATTAAGCGGCGCGGCTGCAATACCTGCCGCTGATAGTAGAAAAAAAGTGATGGCACAGCTTAGCGGCAGAAGAATAGTTGAAATGGTAAAGGAAAATTTGACCATTGATAAAATACTTACCAGGCAAGCGTTTGAAAATGCGATCATAACAAATTCTGCAGTCGGAGGCTCGTCAAATTTTGTAATTCATTTAACGGCGATCGCAGGGCGCATCGGCGTTGACTTAAAATTAGAAGATTTTGATAGATTAGGCAGCAACATTCCTTTGCTGTTGAATTTAATGCCCGCAGGAAAGTTCCTGATGGAGGATTTTTATTATGCGGGTGGATTGCCTGTGATCTTAAATGAATTGAAAGATAAACTACACAAGGACGTAATCACGGTTACGGGGAAAAATCACCATGAGAATATCAAAGGCAATATAGATTGCTATAATCCGGAAGTTATAGCTGCCTATCAAAAGCCGTTTCAGCCGGAAGCCGGAATTGTTGTGGTAAAAGGAAACCTGGCTACCAACGGAGCGGTTATTAAGCCCAGCGCTGCCAGCCCTGAATTGATGAAACATACAGGAAGAGCCGTGGTTTTTGAAAGTATTGAAGACTATCATAAAAGAATTGACGACCCGGATTTGGATATTGATGAAAATTGCGTGATGGTGTTGAAATATGTTGGGCCCGTGGGTTATCCCGGCATGCCCGAAGTGGGAAATATGGCATTGCCCAAAAAGATTTTGCAAAAAGGCATTACCGATATGGTGCGTATCAGCGATGGACGCATGAGCGGTACGGCATATGGCACAGCGGTTCTTCATGTATCGCCGGAAAGTGCCATCGGCGGCACATTAGCATTGGTGCAAAATGGCGATATGATCGAACTGG
Source organism: Segetibacter koreensis (assembly GCA_044463445.1). Lineage (GTDB taxonomy): Bacteria > Bacteroidota > Bacteroidia > Chitinophagales > Chitinophagaceae > Ginsengibacter > Ginsengibacter koreensis_A. The sequence continues at coordinate 1,497 of JBIQMJ010000346.1, read as the reverse complement.
ATGTTGAAAAACGTTTGTTGCATTTGCACGTAAGTGACGAAGAATTGGCAAAGAGAAAAGCCGTATGGATAGCACCCGCGCCAGCAGCCACCCGGGGATATGTAAGCATGTACATTCAACATGTGATGGGCAGCGATAAAGGCGCCGATCTTGATTTTTTACAGGGAAGTAGTGGCAGCGAGGTGACAAGGGATTCTCATTAAGAATTTTTTATTGACTTACATAATTGACCAGAGTTCCAATTGCGTCAATAGAAATTTTTATTTCATCACCCGGCTGTAATGTAAAATCATTGCCAGGTACAATTCCAGTTCCTGTCATGATCAGGCAGCCATTGGGAAAAGAACATTCACGAAAAACAAACGACACCAATTCTTCCAACGTCCTTTTCATTTGATTGATGCCAACGCTTCCTTCAAAAATTGTTGAATGATTTCTGTTGATTTCAAGATAGATTTTTGTGTGGTAATCAAGCGGTTCTTCGGAAAGATAAATGCAGGGCCCTAAAGAAGCACAACCATCATAGGTTTTTGCCTGGGGCAAATACAAAGGATTCTCCCCTTCAATGCTGCGGCTGCTCATGTCGTTGCCAATGGTGTAGCCAATTATTTTCCCTGAGGAAGTAACCACTAAAGTTAATTCCGGTTCCGGCACATCCCACGAAGAATCTTTGCGGATGCGCACTTTGCCGTTGTGGCCTACTACACGATGTGAAGTACTTTTAAAAAAAACCTCCGGCCGTTCTGCTTCATAAACTTTTGCATAAAAATCACCTCCTCCGGTATCTTTGCTCTCTTCCTGTCTTCCTTCTTTACTGCGCAAATAAGTAACACCACAGGCCCAGATCTCCTGGTTGCCCACAGGGGCTACAATTTCTTCTTCGATAATTTTATTTTCATTTTCGTGTAGGCCTAACTGTTGTATGAATTTTTCTATTTTTTCAAAAACATGATCATCATTGATAAACAAATCCCAATCGTCTTTTGACAGATAGAATTTATTTTCTTTCTCAATGATTATTCCTTGTTTGGTTTTATAAATTTTCATCTTAAATTATTTTGTTTTTAATGGACACGTTGGGTTTGCAGAAATCAAAAATTTGCAAATATCCTCATCGGCAAATTAGCTGCAATGGCAATTCCTAAAGGTTTTAACTGCGTTGCTTACAAATTTTCTGCGGCTGATAGCTGATTTTTTTCTTTCTTCATCTTTATACATTTGACCCTCTTAAAATGTTTATTTCTTCAATGTCATCACGCGGGCGTTTTTTTGTGCTTTCAACGCTAATTCCGTTGCCAGAAAACAATGTGCCTGCGTCATCGCTGTTTCAGTTCTGTTAACTACATCATCCACAAACAAAGGCCCGAAGGGCAATACCACATCATTGCAATCGATGTGTCGCATTTCTTTATTATTAGCCAGGTATAACTGATTGCCACCTTTATTTCCGGAAAGTATATCCGTGTATTTTCTTACCTCGATATATCCATCCGTTCC
>JBIQMJ010000345.1:0-4797 GCA_044463445.1 Segetibacter koreensis | reverse complement strand
AAATTCTTGAATAAAATTTACCAATGTCTTTTTCCACTCACCCGGTTTTTATAAAATGAAAGCCAAACATTTGTCTTGTGCCTGTGTGAGTAAGCGTTTCAATTTTATTATTAATCAGCAATGCAATTACTGCATAATAACAGGCATAATACAATCTGTTTATAGCAGTATTCCAAAGTTTGTTTTCAATAAGAACATCAATTTCATTGAATGTTTCTTTTGCTTTGTTTATCCTATAAATTACTAATTGCTTTCGTTCATTTGAGGTCATAAAATCACTCCTTCTTTTAGAATGTTTTTATAAAAAGGGGTGATTTTATGTTTGGTTTCCCATTTTTTTTTTGGAAGTATTAAGGGACTAATAATTTTGCCGGTTTCAAATTCAATGTCATATAAAGGATAGGCTACTCGTTTTGCATCTGTATGAGTAATTTTTTCTTTGTCGAGAAGAATCAAAATATCAATATCTGAATCCTTTTGAAAATCTCCGCGCGCGTAAGAACCGAACAATATAACCGTTGCTCCAGGTTCAGTCTTTTTTACAGAAGATCTGATAAGTTGCAGAATATTATCCTCGCTGTGCATAACTCAAATTTATACTTTTTAATGAAGATAATTACCAGTTTGCTATTAGGTTTATCAATGCAGATTAATTAAACCAAAATATTTTTAAAAACAGATGAAACAATAAAATAAAAATCAATCGTATTTGTTGATTTACTGCTAAAAAAATTCTGAATTACAATCTTACAATTTAATATTGATCGCTGCCATAAAATTGATCCCTGCCATTGGAAAATAATAATTCTCTACAGACAATTGGCCATCGGAAATATAATTATACGTGTAGCCATTCGATTCATACCAATTATTAAAAACATTATTTACCTGGAAAATAAAATCAACTTCTTTAAAAACCTTTTTAAACAGTGAATAGGAAAATTTCACATTCTCTACAAAATACGGGTTGAGGCTTCGGCTGATGTGAGAGGTATTATCCAGGAATTGTCTGCCTACATATTTTGATTGCAAATTAATTTCACCGTTTTTTATAGGAATAAAATTTATTGAAGCTGCACCAACTATATCCGGAGAAAATGAAATGTCAGTATTTTTATAATGATTTTGCTTTTGACTTCCGTTGTCATAATCATCGATGTATTCCGTAAAATTTTCTATTTTATTTCTGCTGAAAGAAATATTTCCCAAAATATTCATCCATTTATTAATTACGGCATTACCCTGTAATTCAATACCGGCGCGGTAACTATGTGGAGCATTTGTTCTGGTGTAAGCGCCCACATCATTAATTTTACCCGTGTTCACCAGTTGGTTATGATAATCCATATAATAAAATGTGGCGCCATAATTAAAAGCTTCATATTTTTTTTCTATTCCCAATTCCACATCATACAAAGTCTCCGGTTTAGGAATTTGATTTACACCGGCTTCAAAATCATCACGGTTGGGCTCTTTGGAAGCAACGGCAAAAGAAAGATAAACCTGGTAATTATTTTTATTAAAAGAGATTCCGGCTTTAGGGTTAAAGAAACTGTATTCCTTTTTAATTTTAATATCCGGGCGGTCTTCAAAACCATCAATTTTGTACTTAATAAAATGTCCCTGCAAATCTAAAAATCCGGTAAAGCCGGCTCCAAGCGATTGCATCAATTTAGCATACAAATTGAAATCATTCTTAGTGGCAGGTGCATTAAAATATATATAATTGGCAGGAAATCCTTGCTGCGCCCAGGTTACAATATCATAATGTTTTCCATCATATTCCGTGTAGCCTCCTCCAAAAGTTAAATCAGTTTTATTTTTGTGATATTGCAATGAAAAAATAGAACCATAAAAATAATTGTCCAGCCAGAGCCTTTTTACCAAATCCGTAGAAGTGATGGTATCGTTTCCGTTGATAACATCGGGAAGCGAATAATCTTCAAAAGATTGGGCCGCTTCATAATTTTCATAATACCCCTTTCCTCTTGAAAGAAAAGTTGCGATATTATAACTGAATAAAGAATTGATTTTATGATTATAAAAAAGCTGGTAATGCGTTTGCACATAATTATCGGTTTGATTTGCATAAGGAGAACCCGGCTTTTCTGTTCCTGACGAATTATAGGTGCGGTCACTGTCCAGGTAACTTTCAGGAATGCCATTCCATGCCTGGTAGGTTTTTTCTTTGCCACTGATGATATTAAAACGCAAAGAGCTTTTTTTATCAAGATAGGCTGCACTAAAATAAAGCGATCTCAAATTGGAGATAGCCCGGTCAACATAACCATCACTTGTAATACGCGAAACCCTTGCATCAATTAAAAAATGATTAGCCAACAAACCCGAACCCACCTTCAAAGTATTTTTCCAGGTATTGAAAGAGCCAAAGCTGTTATTCAATTCAAGATATTTTTCTTTGTTCACTTCATTGGTAGAGAGATTGATCGTGGCTCCAAAAGCGCCGGCACCGTTGGTAGAGGTGCCAACTCCTCGTTGAATCTGGATTGAATTTACAGAAGAAGTAATATCCGGTAGATCCACAAAAAAAGTTCCCTGGCTTTCTGCATCATTATAGGGAATTCCGTTTAAGGTAACATTGATGCGTGATGCATCTGTGCCGCGGATGTGAATACCAGTATATCCTACGCCATTCCCCGCATCTGAATTTACCACAACTGAAGGTGTTTGATTTAAAACAAATGGAAGGTCGCGCCCCAGATTCACCTTTGCCAATTGTTCTTTATCAAGATTGGTTTTGGTAAACGGAGCTTTATCAGAAGCACGGATAGAAGTAATCTCAATATTTTCGAGCATTAGCGTATCGCTTAATTTATGCGAAGAAGAGTCCTGAGCTTTTACCAGTAAGTTGACAGAGAGAAGAGATAAAATCAAAAAAATTTTTTTCATGTTTGTAATTTTGAGATCAATACAATGCATGAAAAAGAAAAGGGAACGGTAATTTTTCCTTCCTTCGCAGGCATTATCCTGATCAGGTCTGCGGGTATTTTCTCAGCAATCCGGCCATTAACTTTTAAATCATGGCCGGAGGCACCCCGGTTAATGTTTTTTGAAATGCAAAGATAAGAGGAAGAAATTCATAAAAACAAATTTGTAACTTTTTACCGCTAATTTCGTTTTATAGAAAAACAACTATATGAAACCTCTCTTGTTATTTCTATTCGCAATCATCGCTATACAAATCAATGCACAAACCGTTATCAATGATAAAAATGTACAGGTAAGAAATGTAAGTTCCTTTTCAGCAATAAAAGTTACCGGAGGAATAGATATCTTCCTTTCGCAGGGTAATGAAAGCGCTGTAGCAGTAAGCGCTTCAGATGAAGCCTATCGCGACAATATTAAAACGGAAGTTGAAAACGGAGTATTAAATATTTATTACGATAGCCATTCTTTCAGGTTCAATTCCAATAAAAGGTTACGTGCTTATATTTCATTCAAAACACTCGAAAGCATAGAGGGATCGGGGGCTTGTGATTTTATGATTAATGGCCTGTTTAAGGGAAATAATCTCAGGGTGAAATTAAGTGGCGCATGCGATATGAAAGGAAGTGTCAATCTTACCAATGGCCAGTTCAATCTTAGCGGAGCCTCTACTGTAAAAATAAGCGGCAACATAACCAATTTAAAATTGGAAGCAAGTGGAGCAAGCGATTTAAAAAATTATGATTTAGTTGTTGACAATTGCATTGTGCAACTTTCTGGGGCCAGCGATGCTTCACTAACAGTAAACAAATCTATATCAGCAAAAGCAAGCGGAGCAAGTTCATTGTATTATAAAGGGAACCCCGAAATAAGGGATGTAAGTTCAAGTGGCGCAAGCAATATTTCAAAAAGGGATTAATGCAATATTAATTTCCTTCATTTACCCACATTAAAAATTGAGCAAATAAGTCATTGAAAGAATTGGTATGATTCTTATCCCCTCCGATTCCTGCTCGTCTAACCGATGGTTCCTGCCCTTTTAAGGAAAGCACGTCAAACAAATGTTCTATACCTGTAGAATCATTTTCCTGTACATTTTTCTTGCCATCCTTTTCATAAAGCCAGAACTGAAGTCTTGGCCTTTTTCGTGATTTTGAAATCTTTTCGGCTAATACAGAAAAGTCCATTTTGGAACCGGAGTGAAATTCAGGAAGAAAACCCACCTTGTCAAATTTCTGCCAGTTATCCCATGCAATATCAATTGCTGAGATGCCAGCCATGCCCGAGCCAGCAATAGTTACCGAATGAAAGCTTCTTACTCCGGATTTCTTTTTTACCAAAGGCAATAATTCGTTTACAATAAAATTGGCATATTTTGAAGCCAGCCTACCTTTATTTTTTCCATCAGTAAATCCTGCCACTCCATATTCCTGGTCCGGATCGAAGGCATTAATTCCAACTATTATCAAAGCTTTAATCAATCTCTTCCTATAAAGGCTATCAAAAATATTTTTTACCGTGGCATCTTTCATATCCTGGCCATTATTCAAAAGCAGAAGATTGAAATCACTCTTGTTTGTTGGAGGAGGTGTGCTGATTATGGTTAATGAGACATGTTTTTGAAGATGACGCGAATACACTTCGTCATTTCTCTCTTTAATTTTTGAATGACATGAAACCATCAATCCAATAACAACCATGAGCAAACCATTTTTCATTTTAGTCATAATAAAAACTTTATGATTTGCTAAAGTATTAAAATTTGGTGGCAAGTGTTTAAGCCCTTACATTTGCACTCCTAAATCGCGAAGTAGAGCAGCGGTAGCTCGTCGGGCTCATAACCCGAAGGTC
>JBIQMJ010000344.1:0-4846 GCA_044463445.1 Segetibacter koreensis | reverse complement strand
TAGAGGATTTTTTTGATTTTCTTTTTCATCACGCATTGCGGGACGCGGATGAGAATAAAAATACCGGTACACCGGCTGATTGCTCGTCCGGCTTTGGATGTCGGACCATTTCCAGGTTCCATACGCTATGAAAAGAGCACTGGCCAGATCTGTTCCCACTTGTTTCACAGATTCATCATCAGCAGGATTATAGACTTTCAAAATGTCGGCTGCATTTTCTCCAAACATTTTCTGAACTGCCTTTTTAAAATTTTCAACGGTGGGCTCTTCTCCCTGCAAAAGCCCCATATAATTACCTTCTTCGGAATTCCATCCTACCAGCAAAGGTACTTTAGCCTGTTGGCCTGCTGAATAAATCTCAAAGGGTGATTTCGGGAAAAAATAGCCATCCACATCTACCCGAAATCTTGGGCTTCCAGGTTTGGTAGATTCATCTAATAATTTATCAGCAGATATTTTGCGAAGTTCAGCTAAAGTGGTCGCATCTATTTTTTTCCCAAAATCTTCACCAGCATTTTCTGCATCAGAGAGAGAAATCGTTGAATTTTTGGCGAGTAAGGAACCACTTTCGCCAATAGCACCGGCAATAATATTTCTTGAAAGAGGAGAAGCCATCTGTGCGCTCACTGAAAACGAACCGGCAGATTCGCCGGCAATAGTAATCTTTTTGGGATCGCCTCCAAACGCGCTGATATTTTTTTGCACCCATTTCAAAGCTGCGGCCTGATCGAGAAGACCATAATTTCCCGAAGCATGATGTGGCGATTCTTTTGTGAGTTCAGGATGAGCCATGAAACCGAAAATCCCTAACCTGTAATTGACAGTTACGGCGACTATTCCCCTCCTGGCCATGCTTTCGCCATCATAACGATATTCAGAACTTCCGCCTGCGATAAAGCCTCCTCCATAAAAATAAACCAACACAGGCAAATGATCTCCGGTAGATTTCGCCGGAGTCCATACATTTAAATAAAGGCAATCTTCACTTACTGAATCAGAACGGAATTTCATATCAGTAAAAATAAATTTCTGCATAGGCCTCGGTCCAAATTTATCTGCCTTTCTTACACCGCTCCAATTAGGAAAGGGTTGTGGTTCTTTCCATCGCAGATTACCTACAGGCGGTTGGGCAAAAGGAATTCCTTTGAACACGGTTACTCCCGATTCACTTACTCCTTCAAGAACACCGTTGGCTACTTTTACTTTCAATAAACTGGTTGGTTGTGCTTTCACATTCGATAAAAACAAAAAAGAAATTGACAGTAGGATAAAAATCTTTTTCATAATAAAAAATTTAAATTATTTCAGTGAAGATAATTTACAATTTGATTAAAATGAAAAACCGGATTATTTATTGGTTTACCGGCAACTCAACCTATAAGAAAATATGTATTATTTTAATGGCTCAGCTTTAAAAATTGTTCATGTAATTGTAACACCTGCGGGATCAGCATTTGTTGTTCATCATTGAAAATCAGGTAATCGCAGCGGCTCATTTTCTCATCTTCATTCATTTGCAGATTAATCCGATCCATCACCTGAGATACAGTGATCTTATTTCGTTTCATGGTTCGTTCTATCCTTAAATCCAGAGGAGAACTTACACCAATAACTTTATCAAGAAATTTATTGGAACCGCTTTCAAAAATCAATGCTGCTTCTTTAATAAGATAAGGCGATTTTTGCTTTTTCATCCATTCCTCTGCATCTTTAATAGTTGCGGGATGTACGATGGAATTCAACAGTTCCGTTTTTTCAGGATCATTGAAAACCTGTTCAGCCAAATGTTTTGTATTTAACTGGCCGTTGTGGAATGAATCTTTTCCAAAATGTTTAATGATTCTTTCCTTCAGATTTTCATTTTCTGACATTAATCTTTTCGCAGAACTGTCAGCATCGTACACAGGAATTCCCAACACAGAAAATATGCGGGCAACAGTGCTTTTGCCACTGCCAATACCTCCTGTAAGTCCTATCCGAAGCATTGGAGAATTTGAAATTGCAATTTTGTGAATCCGAAAATATTTTATTTTATCGGAGCAGCAGTTGCCACTTTATTAAGATTGGCAGTCATTTCCATGCTTACGGCGCTTTTTTCCATTTTAATATAAGAACCGGGATTTATTTCAAGCATAAACGTGCCGTCGTCATTCATTTTGTTGATGGTGCCATGAATACCGGCAATCGTAACGATCTTATCACCTTTCTGCAAATTAGCCATAAACGTCTTTTGCTGCTTTGCTTTTTTTGCCTGAGGCCTGATCATAAAAAGCCAGAATACAAGGATCATTAAGCCTAAAAATACAAATTGAAATCCTCCGCCACCCTGCCCCTGGCCTACCATTAAAAATACAGTTGCTAAATTCATGTTTTTTGTTTTGTTTACTGTTTACCAGTGATTAGAAATTTATTGATTAAAGAAAAATTAGTTTTTTGCGCTTACTACTCCCTTAAGGAGCAAAACTGGAATTTGAGGATAGGCATTAGAAACCACTGTGATGGTTTTATGCGCAGGCCCTGGCCTGCTGGCAGTATTGAAGACCACTTTTAAAACTCCTGTTTCCCCCGGCTGTATAGGTTCTTCAGGTTTTTCGGGAACAGTACAACCGCAACTTGCATGCGCAGCAGAAATCACCAAAGGTTTTTTGCCGGTATTTTTAAACCGGTAATTATAAACCACCTTGTTCCCTTCTGCCACTGTACCAAAATCATACACCGAATCGATCATTTGAACCGAAGTAGTGTCAGTAAATGATGCGGGCAAATTAGCAAGGCCGTTAGGATTATTTCCCTCGCGCCGGATATCGCATGAAAATAACGATCCTGCCACCAGAACCGCAAGCAACCATTTTATCATGTCATTTTTTTTCAAGAGGCAAAGGTATTACAAAGTGCTGTTTTTATAATTGGTCTTATGGATTTTATTTTGCGACTGCAATTCTTTATGAATATTATCAAGAATACCATTTACAAAATGCCCGCTTTGCTCAGTGCTGTATTCTTTGGCAAGCTCAATATATTCATTGATGGTAACTTTAGTTGGTATTGTCTCAAAATATAACAATTCGCAAATCCCCATTTTTATAAGGATCATATCAAGAAGCGCTATCCTTTCTGAATCCCAGTTTTTCAATTTTGGTTTGATCAACTCCAGGCAAAACTGATCTTTGTCAATCACTGTTTTGAGGAGTTCACGGGCGAATTCCATTTTCTCCTCTCCTATCATCTGGCTAAAATCAAAGGAATCCGGTTTATGAAAAAGTTTTTCCATCAACACGATCATCATTTCTGCATCATCGTTCCAATGAATGAATTTTTCTTCCACTTCACTCAAAAAATCTTCATCTTCAATCATGATTTCAGAAAAAATAATTTCAAGAATTTTTCTTTCCGATTTCTTATCCCGCGAAAGTTCATTGATATATTCCTGGTATTCAGGCAAGCTGATCAGCTTGAAATAACTTTTTCTAACCAGGTCATTCTCTGCCAGGTATTTGGTTTTGAATTTTTCCAGTGATTGCTTAAAGGTTGTATTTTCAAGAATGGCCCACATTAATTCATTCCCGGCAATCTTAGTATTTACTTTAAGATCATTTTCAGTGGGCAAATATTTTTGTGATTTTTGTAATGCATCTTTTTCAGAAAAACGGGCCACTTCAAAAATATAATAGACAAGAAAAGTAAAAAGTTGCTGTGCGTTTTCAAGATTTTTTTTAAGGATATGTAAGGGTTCTCCCGGATGGGCATCTTTGTTCATCGATTCAATACTGTAAAGTGTTTGCATCACTTTCACCCGGATGTTTCTTCTGCTTAGCATTTTTGTAAGAACTTATTTTTGGCCTGCGAAGATAACACTTATTGAGTATTGATAAATTGAACCATCGTTAATCACCACGATGATTCAGAATTTCATAAAAAATATAAATCTGAATTATTTGTCTACCTACCGGTAGGCAGGTTGCTTTACTGTCGAAGAGTCATGATTATCTAACTAATCATCTCAATGGAAAGTTTTTTTCATAGCGTTCATTGTTCCCCGTGTGGACCATTGGCCTGGAACTAACATTCTTCTCACTGTATAAAGTGGCTGGGTAGAATCCCTTTTGCCTGAAAGGCTGAATGCCATTTTATATCCGGCTTTATTCAATTCCGGAAATGAAGCACGATTCCATAAACCAAAAGGATACGCAAAATAATTAGCAGTTTTACCAGTGATCTCTTCAATCTTTTTCTTGGGTTGCACCAGTTGTTTATTCCAATCTTCTCCCTGGTATTTGGTAACCATATGGTGATCCCAGGTATGCGATTCCACTGCGTTTCCATCATCAGCAAGCTGCTTCAACTGGTTTGTAGTCATATAACGGGGCCGGTTGATAGAAACTGTCATAATAAAAAATACTCCTTTAAAACCATATTTTTTCATTTCAGGATAAGCGATGGTAAATTGTTCTTCATCGGTGTCATCAAAAGTCAGCATAACAGGTTTGGCAGGAAGGGGGCCATCATGCACCAGGTAATCATATAGCTGGTTAGGCAGGATGGTTTCATAGCCACTGTCCTTTAATGCTTTCATTAATTCAGCAAATTGAGAGGGAGATACGGAATAACTTTTAAGAGTCTCACTCTGTCCCGGCTTTGGTTCCCTTATATGGTGATAGCACAAAACAGGCACTTCCTTTTTCGCAAGGATACTTGCTGCATTTGCAACTGTAGCCGGCTTTTTTTGCTGTATAGTATCGGCCTGTGAAGTAGTTTCCCCCGGAGCCGGAAGGCTCTCACTTTTTGAATTTGCAGTGTGGCAGGCACTTAAGATAATCACGCACAAGGCGATACAAACGAGATTGGT
>JBIQMJ010000343.1:0-4848 GCA_044463445.1 Segetibacter koreensis | reverse complement strand
TAGTTTTCCAGATCAGCAAGCAAAGAAATAAATCATTTTCTTATTTTTACTACGGAACCGGATCATGCCCGTGGCCACCCCACGGATTACATCTCAAAATTCTTTTGATCGTTAGCCATCCTCCTTTTAGCGGACCATATTTTTTAAAAGCTTCTAATCCATATTGAGAACAGGTGGGAGTATAGCGGCACGAAGGCCCCATCCATGGAGAAATGACCAGTTGATATATTTTTATCAGTAAGATAAAAGGAAGAGCTAATATTTTGTTCACTGATTTCATAAGGCAAAGTTACAGCGTCCTTTCCCTCGAAATATCTGCGATTAATATTGCAGCCATTGCAAGCGCTGCATCTTTGAGCATATTCGTTACATATAACATTTTTATGGGAGTGGAATTAGCATGCACAATGCCGGGAACATCTACTGAGAATACAATGATCAATAACAGCACGGCAAGAAGGTACCCTGCTATCTTGGCGTACCGGTCAATAATAAACGCCACTGCAGCTAATAGAAATCCAATACCTGATAAATAAACACTCCATTTGGGTGCGGGTAAAAAAGATGGTACATTGTCTACCATATGCCGGGCATTTAGAATCATATTTGCACCAAAAAATGCAATAATGATCGCAAAAATTAAAATGGCCACCCTGGTAGAAATCAGATTTTTCATCTTCAGATTTTTAATAAATATAAAATTTATTCCAGTCAATAGGGAAGGTTTATTTTTTAATGATTTCGAAGATTAAAAAACTGGTTCTTTTAATTTTAAAAAAATGTAAATATCGGTTTACGGATAAAAATAATGGCATCAATTATTTGTATCATGCCGCAATGCATTATCTTTGCGCAAAATTTAGAAGAAGTATGGGTTCTAAAAGCATGAAATCTTTATTGGTAGCGGTTTTCAGCGTCTTTTTGCTGTCTGTCTCCACGGCTGCTTTTTCGCAGGAAAACAAAACCGAGCACCAAAAATCAGAAGAAAAGTTTGATCCAACCACAGCCATTCTCAATCATGTACAGGATGCCTACGAATTTCATTTTTTTTCTTTGGGTGAATTCCATGCTTCTATATACTTACCGGTAATATTATATTCTCCCCAAAAAGGCCTTTCTATATTCTCCTCCAAAAGATTTGGACATGATCATGATCAGGAATATGATGGATACAGGATGAAAGGCGAAAATGCAATAGTTCCTGTGGAAGAAGGAGTTACAGTATATGATCTTTCGTTGACCCGTAACGTGGTTCAAACGCTGATTGCACTGGCACTATTCACAATAGTAATGGTAAAAATCGGAAACAGGTACAAGAAAGGAGAAGGTGTGGTTTCGGCACCAAACGGCGCTCAGGGTTTCATGGAGCCGATCATCATTTTTATCAGGGATAATGTTGGAAAAAATAATTTGGGCAACAGGTGGGAAAGATACATGCCTTATCTTCTAACTGTGTTTTTCTTCATCCTGATTAACGCGTTATTTGGAATGATTCCGGGCGCAGCCAATGTAGCAGGTAACATTGCGTTTACCTTAATACTCGGATTGATCTCGCTGGTCGTGATTCTTTTCAGCACCACCGGCCATTTTTGGAAACACATTCTTTGGCCGCCGGATGTTCCTTTCCTGGTTAAATTAATTTTGGTCCCCGTAGAAATTTTTGGGCTTTTTGTTATCAAGCCCGGCGCATTGATCATTCGTCTTTTTGCAAACATGATTGCCGGCCATATCGTAATATTGGCTTTCATTTCCCTGATTTTCATTTTTGGAGCAATGAGTTCCACTGCGGGTTATGGCTTTTCTCCTTTTTCAGTATTATTTGTAGTGTTCGATTATTTTATAGAAATATTAGTGGCTTTCATCCAGGCATTTATTTTCACAGTTCTTACTGCCATCTTTATAGGCCAGGGCTTTGAAGGAAGCGATCACGATGTACCACAAAATGACCATGCTTTTTTGTAAACTTTTTTATTCATTTCAAAACCAAGAATTATGTCACTAATGACTTTTTTATTTGAAGCTGGATTCTCACACATGGGTGGAGCTATCGGCGCCGGGCTTGCCGCAGTTGGAGCAGGCATTGGAATTGGCCAGATAGGTAAAGGCGCAGTGGAAGGAATTGCCCGCCAACCGGAGGCAGCTAATGAAATTCGTGCAAACATGATCCTTGCCGCTGCATTGGTAGAAGGGGTTGCCCTTTTTGCAGTTATTGCTGGATTATTAGCTGTCTTGAAGTCTGCAACCGGAGCATAAAAACTTCCGTTGGCAGTCGCAAACAGCGAATTCTTTACTGTATCCAAAGCACAGGGCGGCGGATACAGTATTTTTTAAAAAATTATTAATCGTAATTCAAAAAATAAGATATGGAACTTTTACTTCCTAAATTAGGTTTAATTCTTTGGACCCTGGTTGCTTTTATTATTGTTCTTTATATTTTAGGTAAATATGCCTGGAAACCTATTTTGAAATCTTTGGATGACCGGGAAAAAAATATTTCAGATTCCATTCTTTCTGCAGAAAATATGAAGAAAGAAATGGCAAAGATGCAAAGTGAAAATGAAGCCTTGCTTGCCAAAGCCCGTGAAGAAAGAAGCCAGATGATGCGGGAAGCCAAAGACATTCGTGATAAAATGATCCAGGATGCCAAAGACCAGGCAAGAAAGGAAACCAATAAAATAGTTGCTGATGCACAGGATGTTATCAATCAGCAGAAAATGGCTGCTATCACTGATTTGAAAAACCAGGTTGGGAATTTAGTTCTTGAGATTAGTGAAAAAGTGTTGAGAAGAGAATTAAATAACAAAGAAGACCAGGAAAAATATATTCAACAATTGGCTCAGAATGTTGAGTTGAATTAATGTAAACCAAATGAATAATCCCCGTTTAGCCAGTCGTTACGCAAAAAGCCTTGTAGATATTGCCACCCAATATAATAAGTTGGAAGAAGTGCACAATGATGTAATTTTTTTGAAGGCGATTATTGATCAAAGCCGTGATTTTGTTTTGATGCTCCAAAGCCCCATCATTAGCCCTGATAAAAAATATAAAATCATTAATTCTATTACGAAAGGAAACGTCTCAACCATTACAGATACTTTCTTAAAACTGATCTGTAATAAAGGCCGTGAAGCGAATTTGCCCGGTATAATCTTTTCTTTTATCGAACAATATAATTCGATAATAGGCCTTCATCTTGCCAAACTTACTACTGCCACTCCGGTCAGCAAAGAATTAGTTGATTCCTTTGTTTCAAAAATTAAGGAAAGCACCTCCTATGACAAGGTAAAGCTGGAAGCTGTGGTAGACGATAAGATTATTGGAGGCTATATTCTCCAAATGGAAGGAAAACTAATTGACCAAAGCATATTGCGGAATCTTAACGATGTATATAAGCAATTTGCCAATAACGATTATTTGCACAAGCTCAGATAGGAATAAAAAAGATTGAAATAAGTATAAAGCCGGAAATTTCCGGCTTTTATCTTTTATGATCTTCCGAAAAATAGTAAAGCAATAAATTGACAAGATTTGTATTTCCACTTAAAACAATAATCATTCGTCATCTTCAGAACCACCCTCTTTGTTATAAGCCTTAATAAACAGGGCGCCGAGGTTTTTCTGAGGAGGAATATAATCTTCAAAAGTTTCTCTGACCTGTTGCGGCGCATGATTAAATTCAGCCTGCAAACCGGCCCACATTTGCCTCCAGTCAATATTTTTTCCTTCGCGAAGGGTATTATCCAGCGCATCAATGATGGGTTTGTTCACGTTCATTGCCCCGGTTTCTTTGGTAGAAATAATATGGGCTTCGGGCGCATATTTTAAAATGGTTTTTAGATTTTGATATCCTCCGCAGGAACCCAACATAATAATTTTGGCGCTTTCAGGCAATTGTTCAATCGTATAAGGCAAATGATAACTGTGTCCGCGATGAATAACAATGGTGGGCCTTAAACCTTTAGATTGCATATAATCTACCAGGTCAGCCTGTGCCTTCGCATCTTTATCAGTTTCATTATCCAGCGGAAGATTGGCAAATATTAAAATAGGTTTGCCTTTCGTAGACCGTATTTCTATCCATTCTTTTTTTTCTACAATGCTCCAGGCGCTCCTGGGAAATGAAGTCAGATAACTGGCAAAGGAAGACTTTCCGTCGTTATCTCCATAAAAAAATACCTGTTCTATTATTCTTCCTGAATCATCAGCGAGATATTTATAATCTACAGTGTAAATAGGCGGAATTCCGATTTCTTTGGAAAGATCAACGCCGTTTTTGGGATCTGCGGATAGAAAAATAGTTTTTAAGAGGCCATAAATTTTCTTTCCCCTGTCATTGTCTTCCTTGATGCATCTCTGTTCATTCCATTCCACGTTTTGCAGCATTGACTTCTGCAATTCAGGATTAGTAATACTTCCGTAAGAATCAGCTACATCTACTGCATCTTCCAATGTTTTTTTAGTTTCCAGTTTGGCAACAAAAGCCTGCATCAGCTTTTCTGAATTTTCAGGCATGGTTTTCAAAAACTCATCCAGTTTATTATAGCCCGCCGCCATTTTGATAAACTTCTTAAAATGATCAAAATTGAGAGAAATAAGCAACGAATCTCCATGAGGGATAGGTCCCATTTTTTGAATCATCCTGTCGAAGCTGTATTTATAGCTCGAAGTATAAATATCATTTTCTCCCAACACCATCATATAATACAATTCCCGGGCATCCAAAGGCTGCAGGGCCTTGAAACGCACTGCAGGATTAGGATTTTCATGCAACACATTGATGGGATAAATAAAATGCTGAATGGCTTTTGCTTTTAGCATATCCAATAATCCATTGGCTCCGAGCATCGC
>JBIQMJ010000342.1:0-4855 GCA_044463445.1 Segetibacter koreensis | reverse complement strand
AATGGTCGTGACCTTGTAACAGGAATTCCAAAGCAAATAATGGTAAGTTACCAGGAAATTGCCGAAGCGCTCGATAAATCAATTTTTAAAATAGAGGAAGGAATTTTAAAGGCGCTTGAAACAACTCCCCCTGAACTGGCTTCGGACATTTACAGAAGAGGATTGTATTTAACCGGTGGCGGGGCATTGCTTCGCGGACTTGACAAAAGATTGGCCGCAAAGATTAAATTACCCGTGCATATTGCAGATGATCCTCTGAAAAGCGTGGTTCGGGGCACAGGACTCGCCCTGAAACATTACGATCGATACCCCTTTGTAATGAGATAAATTTTGAAAGAGTTCAGTTATCAATTGATGAATAACTAAATTTGCAGCAATAATTATCTCAACTTCTAATAAATAGCTGTGCCTTTAAAGGCAGCCCGGATGAAATCATGCGAAATATTTTTCTCTTTATCCGCATTTATTTTACTTTTATTTTCTTCTTATTTCTGATGGGGGTTTCGTTCTATATGCTGTTTAGTTATAATAATTACCATCATGCCGTATATTCAAAAACAGCCAATGAAATAACCGGCAGCCTAAACAAAAAATTCAATAGCATTGAATATTATTTCCAATTAAAAAGAACAAATGATTCATTGGTAAAAGCGAATGCGGCTCTGTATAATAAACTTCGCCAGGATTTCGAAATACCCGACACAGTTAATAAAATGGCTATTGACACGATGAATCTTGATTCCACGAACAAGGTAAGAAAATATTTATACATGGAGGCAAAGGTGATCAGCAACTCAGTAAATCGCCTGAATAACTATATTGAATTGCATAGAGGCTCTTTGCAGGGAATAAAGCCCGATATGGGTGTGATAGACGTTAATAATGCAGTGGTGGGAACTGTCGTCGATGTAAGTGATAATTATTCTGTGGTTATGAGTTTATTACATGAGCAAAGCAATCTGAGCGGGCGTCTTAAAAGAGGTGGAGAAACCGGCATCATAAGCTACGACGGCAAAATGCGTGGGATCTTATATCTGAAAGATGTTTCTAAATTTGCCAGGATTCATTCAGGCGATACCGTAATTACCAGTGGCTTTTCTGACAAGTTTCCCGGCGGCCTGCTGATTGGATATGTAAAAGATATTATCAATGATAAAAGCAGCAGCACTTATACGGTAAGAGTTATTCCCGCGGCCAATTTTGAAAATTTACAATATGCCTACATCATAAACAATCTTCAGAAAGAAGAGCCGGAGCAACTTTTAAATAAGGTGAAAAGTAAATGAGCAATCTAGTTAAAAATATAATCCGTTTTTGCCTTTTCATCCTGGTGCAGGTCTTTATTCTTGACCAGGTGCCTCCTTTGCACCAGATGGTAACTCCTTATGTTTATTTCCTTTTTATTTTATGGCTTCCTTTTAAAATGGGAAGGAGATGGCAAATGCTGGTTGCTTTCGCTTTGGGTTTTGCCTTGGATAGTTTCAGTAATACCTACGGAATGCATACGGCATCCTGCGTTCTTATTGCTTATTTACGGCCTTTTCTTATCAATCTGCTGATCTCACAGGAAGGCGCCGAAAGTAATTACAATGAACCATCCATCCAAAGTATGGGATTTACGCCATACCTGACTTATCTTACCATTTTAACTTTTATCCATCACGCCTGTCTTTTCTTTTTGCAAGCTTTGCAATCCGGTGGCTATTTTTATTTTTTAATAAAATGTTTAATCTCCACTGCAATAAGTTTACTATTAATTTTGTTAATAGAGTTGCTATTTCCAAGGAAACAAAGATTTAGGACAAATACTATATAGAACTCTGTATTTTTGCATTGAAATAACCGCTTACCTGTACCCTCAAAATCAAGCTCGAAGTTGTGTTTAATCAATCCCGTAAAAAAATAATAATTGGTATGTTTCTCCTAATGGGACTCATTATCATTTTACGGCTATTTGTTTTACAGGTGATAGATAAAAAATATTCTATCATGGCGAATGAACAAGGTAGGTTCAGGATGGTGGTTTATCCAAACCGGGGAATTTTATTTGACAGAAAAGGAAAAGCGGTTTTAAGAAATACAGTGATCTATGATTTGATGGTAACTCCTTCCAAGCTGTATAAAATGCATCTTGATACTGCAAGCCTTTGCAGGATTTTAAATATTGATACGGCAGAGTTTAGAAAGAGAATTATAACTGCCATTATAAGAAACCGGAGCTACCGGCCTTCAGTTTTTGAAACTTCTCTTTCTGAAGAAAAAATTGCACGCATCAATGAAAGCCTTTACAAATTTGTGCCTGCCTTCTATTTACAGGAAAGGCCCGTGAGGGATTATACCTATGATGCCGCAGGAAATATTTTGGGTTATTTATCTGAAGTAGACTCCAATTTTCTCAAACACCACGAAGGCGAAGGTTATCAATCCGGTGATTATGCCGGTAAAACAGGGCTTGAAAGAAGTTACGAACGGGTGTTAATGGGAGTGCGGGGAATAGAGTATTGGAAAAGAGATAATAAAAACAGGCTTACCAGCCGGCTGGAAAACGGAAAGTATGACACCGCACCAGTTCCGGGGCAAAATCTGCATATGGCTCTTGATATTAACCTCCAGATTTTAGGTGAACATTTGATGGAAAATAAAGTGGGCGCAATTGTTGCAATCGACCCAAGGACCGGGGGAGTGCTGGCAATGGTGAGCAGTCCGACCTATAAACCCAATCTATTAACCGGCGCCGACAGAAGAAAACATTTCTCACAATTATATTTGGATCCTCGATTACCTATGTATAATCGCGCTATCAGTGCAGCTTATTCTCCTGGTTCAACATTTAAAACTTTACAGGGATTGGTGGGTTTACAGGAAGGTGTAATTACGCCAGCAACCAAATTCTTATGCACCGGCGCCTTTTATGGCTGTGGCCGGCCGATGGGCTGTCTTGATCCCGGTAATTTTAATTTGAAAGAAGCCATCACGGTTTCCTGCAATACCTATTTTGCCAATGTTATGCAACGTTGTATCAATAATCCAAAATTTGGATCAGCAGATAGTGGACTGAGAGTTTGGGATAAATACATGTATGCGTTTGGCCTGGGAAACAGGTTGGGTATCGATATGCCTTTTGAGAGAAGTGGTATTATACCAACGCCAAGGACCTACAACAGAATGTATGGTGAAGGCCATTGGAATTTTTGTACATTCCGTTCAGTAAGTATTGGCCAGGGCGAAGTGAACGTAACCCCCTTACAGGTAGCAAATGAAATGGCCTATCTTGCTAACAGGGGATGGTTTATTACCCCTCATATGATTGATTCAATTGATGGCGGCGATGAATACGGCCTGCTGGATTCCTTTAGATTGAGGCATCATCCGCTAAACATTCCGGATTCTGTTTTTGAAGCTGTTGCAGATGGCATGCAGGGAGTAATGGAAAGGGGAACCGGTGCCGCCGCAAAAGTTCCGGGTATTGTAGTTTGCGGAAAAACTGGTACAGTTGAAAATTATTATAAGGGAGTGAAGCAAAAAGACCATGCATTTTTCGCGGCTTTTGCTCCACGATATAACCCCCGTATAGCCATAGCCGTTATATGTGAAAATGCCGGATTTGGATCCAATTCATCCGCCCCTATTGCAAGCCTTATGATTGAGAAGTATTTAAAGGATTCTATTACTGAGCCTGATAGAAAAGCATTAATTGATAAAATATCAAAATTGAACCTGATACCAGCGCGGATGATAGAAGCAATGCGCGAAAGGGATTCCATTGCCCATGCAAAAAATCAGAAATCTGCCCTGGCAAAAGGATATATTAAATCCATAAAAGACACTACCGGCATGGAAGACATAGATAGTTCAGAAGCAATGGAAGAATTAAACAGATCGAAAACGGACGAACAAAAGGAAGATTCCCTTCCTTCTAAAAAACAGGGCATTCGCAACCATTCGGGAAATGCAGTTTTACCGGATCAACAAAAGGAAAAAAGAAAAAATTAATTCGTTTACTCATCCCCCAGCCCAATTAATGCGCGACCAGGCTATTATATCTAAAGGAATTGACTGGGTAAGCGTATGGCTCTACATCATCCTGGTTTCTATCGGTGTGCTTTGTATTTTTTCAGTTGAATACCATGGCAATGAAAACATTTGGCAAAATATAACCGGTCTCAAAAAAAATTATTCCCGGCAGTTGCTTTTCCTAGGAATCTCAGCAGTTATAGCCACTTTCATCCTGCTTACCGATAGTAAATTTTTTACAGCGACGGCCAATTTAAGTTATGCTTTTGGAATTGTTCTAATGATGGCCACATTTGTTCTTGGCAAAGATATTAATGGTTCACGCTCATGGATCCCACTGGGATTTTTTAATCTTCAACCGGTGGAAACCTGCAAAATTTTTACCGCGCTGGCTCTTTCAAAATATTTATCACGGCCTGAAACGGATTTTCAAAATGCGAGGTCGCAATTAATTGCTGCCGCCATAGCTTTAACACCAGCTGTGTTTTCACTTTTACAAAATGAAACTGGTTTGGCTTTGGTATATTTTGCCTTTTTAATTCCCATGTACCGTGAAGGCTTGCCACCAGTATATCTTATCATTGGATTTTCTTTTGCCATACTTGTTGTTGCAACTATCCTGGTCGAAAAAAATTTATTGGCATTGATTCTAACAATCATTGCAGCAATCGTCATTTATGTGTTACGAAGGACGATCAAACGGGATAAAGCGGTTCTGGCCCTTATCCTTGGATTATGGATTTTATGCGTAGGCATCCAAAGGTTTGCTGTGCCTTATATTTTTCAACACGTTTTACACCCCTACCAGGTGGAACGAATTATGAATACCTTCGGAGTGGAT
>JBIQMJ010000341.1:0-4866 GCA_044463445.1 Segetibacter koreensis | reverse complement strand
AATGAACGCATTTCTGTTCCATTTTTTTATCCGGATGGATATTGTGTTCCAAAATCTCCTGCAACACACGATGAACCATTATATCCGGGTATCTCCTGATGGGCGAAGTAAAATGACAATAATTTTCAAATCCTAAACCATAATGGCCAATATTTTCGGTAGTATAAATTGCTTTAGCCATGGTGCGAATGCCCAACTGTTCAAGAACATGTTGTTCCGGCTTCCCATGAACATCCGTCATCAACTGATTAAATGATCTTGCAGTTTCCTCCTCGTTTTTCATATCAAACTTATATCCGAATTTTCGGGCAAAAGCTACAAAAGGTTTCAGTTTTTCTTCATCCGGCGTATCATGTATGCGATAAGGAAAAGGAATTGGTCTTTTTTCAAATTTAATTTTTGAAACATAGGAAGCAACCGTTCGGTTTGCCAGCAACATAAATTCCTCTACCAGTTGATGAGATTCTTTGCTTTCCTTCACAACAATTCCAATTGGCTTGCCATCCTGGTCCAATTTAAATTTAATTTCAGTGGAAGAAAAATTGATCGCGCCATTTTTAAATCTTTCTTTTCTGAAAATGCGGGATAGAGAATTGATCAAGAGAATCTCTTCACCATATATTCCCTGCCGGTCTTCAATAATCTGCTGTACTTCGTCATAATTAAAACGATGATCACTATGAATAAAAGTTTTGCCAATCCAGGATTCTTTTACTTTTCCTTTAGTGGTAATTTTGAAAATAACTGAAAACGTATATTTATCTTCATTAGACCGAAGGGAACAAAGCTCATTAGAAATTTTTTCGGGGAGCATAGGATTAACACGATCAGGAAGATACACACTTGTCCCTCGTGAATAAGCTTCCTTATCCAATTCGGTTCCGGCTTTTACAAAATGGCTGACATCAGCAATATGAACGCCGATTTCATAATCATGGTCGTCCAATTTTTTTATGGAAATTGCATCGTCAAAATCCTTTGCGTCTGCCGGGTCAATGGTAAAAGTCAGCACATCACGATAGTCTCTTCTTTTGGCAAGTTCATTTTCTTCAATGTCTGCGGTAAGCCTCTGAGCCTCATCCAGCACTTGATTGGGAAAAGTAAGCGGAAAGCCATTGTCTATTATGATCTCCTTCATTGCCAGGTCACTGGCATTCACTCCTTTTAAAACCGTTACTACTTCACCTTCTGGTTTTTTAGCGCCCTTTTCCCAATTCAAAAACTTTACAACCACCCTGTCTTTATCTTTCGCGCCATTAAGGTTTTTTAAACTTACATAAAAATCAGGCAATGGCTTCTGGCTTGCCGGAATAAAAAAAGCAAAGGATTCGCTTACGTTTATATCGCCGATAAATTCAGTTTGCTTTCTTTCCAGGACTTCCTCTATCACTCCCTCTACATGTTTACCTCTGTGCGTGTCTTTCACTTTAACCTTCACCAGGTCTCCATCCATCGCCTTATTAAAATCCTGGGGCCTGATCAGCAAATCATTCTCTCTTCCCTCAACAATAACATAACCCATTCCAGACCTTGTAATTTCCAAAGTTCCTTTCACATAAGCCGGCTGCTTCTTCTTTCCTGATTTTTTACTCATACTCTATTTCAAACTATTTTTAGATTGGCTACTAAACCAAATCTATGATTCACTGCTAAATTAAAGCAAGACAATTGAAATTTAGGATTAAATAAATAACAATTTTCAGAAAAAGGGAGTAAACAAATAAATAATACTGATTTCCGTTTTGAAAAAACCAACTAATTATTTTCGTTTATGCATTACCGTTATTGTGAGACCAGACATTTGTAAAAAGACGCTTAAAAATTGGGTATTTTAAAAATAAGTGATAATTATTTTGAGAAAAGCAGATAATTGTAAATTGCAATCATGACAAAACTTTCAGTTAACATCAATAAAATTGCCACTCTCCGGAATTCACGCGGTGGAAATAACCCGGATATAATAAAAGCGGCCATCGATATTCAGAATTTTGGTGCAGATGGAATTACAGTTCATCCCCGACCCGACGAACGCCATATCAGGTATGCTGATGTATTCGAATTAAAAAAAATCATTACTACTGAATTTAATATTGAAGGCAATTGCCGAGAAGACAAATTTGTTAAGTTGGTATTAAAAAATAAACCCGACCAGGTAACGCTGGTGCCGGATGCATTGGGGCAATTGACTTCAGACCATGGATGGGATACAATAAAAAATCATGATTACCTCGCAGAGATGATTAGCGTTTTTCACAATGCAGGAATCCGGGTTTCTATTTTTGTAGATCCTGTTAATGAAATGATTGAGGGAGCAAAACAAACCGGCACTGACCGGATCGAATTATACACAGAAGCTTACGCCAAAGAATTTCAAACGGGTGACAAAGAAAAAGCAATAGCCCCTTATACTACCGCCGCAAAAAAAGCCGTAGAACTTGGATTGGGAATCAATGCCGGGCATGACCTGGATCTTCACAACTTAAAATATTTTGCACAAAATATTCCCGGCCTTTTGGAAGTATCTATTGGCCATGCACTGATCTCAGATGCTTTATATTTCGGGTTGGAAAATACAGTTCAATTATACAAAAGGCAATTGATGATTTAATTGAATAGTTCATCCAGTTTTTGATTCAACGCTTCGCCACGGAGATTTTTAGCTATTATAATTCCCTGGGGATCGATCAAAATATTTTGAGGAATACTGGTGATCTTAAATTTAGTGGCAAGCGCACTACTCCATCCATGAAGGTCGCTAACCTGTGTCCATTTCAGCCCGTCCATCTTTATTGCATTTAACCACGCGGGTTTTGCCTGGTCAAGTGAAATTCCTAAAACAGTGAAATTTTTCTGATGGTATTTATCGTAGGCTGCTACCACATTTGGATTTTCCATACGGCAAGGCCTGCACCAACTTGCCCAAAAATCTATAAGCACATATTTGCCGCGAAAAGAGGAAATAGTCACTTTATTTCCCGCGGTGTCAGTTTCAGAAAAATCGGCGATTTGGGAACCGATCGGATTTATTTTCGCTACTTCCAGTTGCTGGCCCACATATTTGGCAAGATTCGTTTCTCTGACATCTTTTGCCATAATTT
Organism: Segetibacter koreensis; assembly: GCA_044463445.1. Taxonomy (GTDB): domain Bacteria; phylum Bacteroidota; class Bacteroidia; order Chitinophagales; family Chitinophagaceae; genus Ginsengibacter; species Ginsengibacter koreensis_A. The sequence continues at coordinate 1,768 of JBIQMJ010000341.1, read as the reverse complement.
TAAAAAGATTATCAGCCAGAATAAAATTATCTGAAACCTGCATCATCCTGATAATAGCGATCGGGCTTACAAAAGATGAAGGATGTTTTCTTACAAAGTTTTCGCTCATCTTCTCAAAGGCAATCAGGGAATCTTTATTTTTTTGGGATACTCCCTCAAACAAATGTTCATATGGTTTCACAATTTTTACATATTCCTGGTATTCATCCTCCGTTTTTGATCCGGTAATTGATAAATTCTCCAGGTCGTTTTTATCTCCCTTAATCAATAGATTACTATTATCCATAAACACCGGAACAGCAGGAGGTTGTTCAGCAAAAACCAAAATAATAAATGAAGGTTCTTCTAATTGGCCCTTGATAGTAAATTTTCCCTTTTCAATAGTAGCCTGCTTTTCGAGCGTATTAGTCTGCTGGTTTAAAAAAGAAACCGAAGTCCCGTCTGGATAGCCGGTGACAGCGCCGGTTATTTCATATCCTTTTACTGTAGATTGTGAAAATGCAAAAAAAGGAACTGCAATCAAAAATAAAAAAAGTGATTTCATAATTTCAAAATTACTTTAATGGCAAATTTAATTTTATTCCCGTGAAAATGCTATTCTGCAAAAGTATTACCCTTCTAAAATTGAGTTAAGAAAAGTTTGCGTTGCTATATCAATATCCGGCGCATTTTCTATCGCTTTAATATAAGCTGTTCCTACAATGGCTCCTGCGGCGTATTCGCAGGAAGTATCAAAAGTCCGGTGATCTCTTATTCCAAAACCAATAAGTACTTTATTTGTAAGATTCATTTTTTGTATTTTTTTAAAATAATTTTCCTGGGCATTGATATCAGTATTTTTCCCGGTGATAGATGAGGAGGAAACCGCATAAATAAATCCTTTTGAAATAGAATCAATTTTCCTGATCCGTTCTTCTGAAGTTTCCGGAGTGATCAGAAAAATAAAGTCAAGCTCATTTTCTTCAAAGATTCCCTGGTATTCATTTTCATATTCTGAAACCGGCAGATCAGGAAGAATGATACCGCTGATTCCCACATTTTTTGCCGCTTCGCAAAATTGTTTAAATCCATATTGCAAAACAGGATTCAGATAGCCCATCAGAATCAAAGGAATTTTTATTTCATTTTTTATCTTCTCCAATTGTTCAAACAATCTTTTTATCGTCATTCCATTTTGCAACGCCTTCATGCTGCTGTTCTGAATCACAGGGCCATCTGCTAATGGGTCACTGTAAGGCATTCCTACTTCAATTAGGTCTGCTCCCTGCTTTTGCAATGAATTCAGAATTATTTCTGTATCATTTAAATGAGGAAATCCGGCAGTAAAATAAATGCTCAGGATATTTTTATTTTTTTTCTCAAATAATTTTTGAATCGCGCCCATTTTTTTAATCGTAAAGTTTATTAAAAGCAGTGAAGCAACAAATAAGGTTTATTTTTATTTTAGGCTTTCAGGTATTTCATATAAGTATCCATATCCTTATCTCCTCTGCCACTCAAATTGATCACTACCACATCAGTTTTTTTAAATTTTATTTGGTTCAAAACCGCAAGTGCGTGCGCTGACTCCAATGCAGGTATTATGCCCTCTGATTTTGCCAGTTCAAAAGCCGCATCCAGTGATTCTTTATCCGTTGCACTCATAAACCGGGACCTTTTTGAAACAAATAAATTTGCATGCATCGGCCCGATACCAGGATAATCCAATCCTGCTGAAATACTATATGGCTCTACAACCTGCCCATCCTCCGTTTGCATTACATAACTC
>JBIQMJ010000340.1:0-4874 GCA_044463445.1 Segetibacter koreensis | reverse complement strand
GGCAATGAAGTAAATATGATCACCAAATGGCAAAGTATTGAATACATTACTTCGCAAAATTTTGACAGGCGTGCTTTTGATCTGTTAAACTGCATAACGGTAATTCCCGGAGCTATCGGCGCTTTTAAAAAAGAGGCTATCCTTCTTTCCGGAGGATTTACAACAGATACGCTGGCAGAAGATTGTGATCTTACCATGCGACTTCTCAGGAACGGCTATATTATCAGGAATTGTACCGCAGCAATTTCTTATACAGAAGCCCCGGAAACTTTCAGGCAATTTTTAAAGCAAAGATTCAGGTGGAGTTTTGGAGTAATGCAATGTTTCTGGAAACATCGCGATACCATTTTCAATTCAAAATACAAGAATTTTGGAATGATTGCGATGCCTAATATTTTAATTTACCAGATCATCCTGCCGATTCTCGCGCCATTGGCAGATATAATTTTAGTCTTTAGCTTGCTGGCTGCTTCTTTTGGGATAATAGTAGCGAGCATTCCGCATATCATTCTTTATTATATTATTTTTACATTGGTGGATATCGCTGGCGCTGCACTTGCCTTTGCGTATGAAAAAGAAAATCCGGTAAAACTTATCTGGATGTTGCCGCAGCGGCTGGTCTACAGGCAATTAATGTATTATATTTTGCTTAAATCTTTTAATAAAGCCATTAAGGGGGAATTACAGGGATGGGGCGCTTTAAAGAGGACAGGAACAGTAAAAGAGGTGGCTGTATAAAAGTATTGAATATACCATCCAAAAGTTAAACGTAAAGGGCTTACAGGTTTTTAATAAAAAATGAATGGATAATTTTACTACAGACAGAAAAGCAGATGAACATGAACATTATATGAAACAAGCACTCAGGGAAGCGTCGAAGGCGTTCGAAGCCGATGAAGTTCCTATAGGCGCTGTGATTGTAATGAATGATAAAATAATTGCAAGAGGATTCAACCAGGTAGAAACGCTGAATGATTCTACGGCCCATGCCGAAATTATTGCGCTCACTTCAGCATTTAATTTCCTGGGGACAAAATATTTACCGGATGCTACTTTATATGTAACGGTCGAACCTTGCACAATGTGTTGCGGCGCATTATATTGGAGCAAGATAGGCAAGCTCGTTTATGGCGCTTCGGATACTAAACATGGCGGCCTCTCCTTGCATGATTCATCAAAAAAATTACTCCATCCCAAAACACAAATTATTAAGGAGATTCTTTCCGGTGAATGCGCTTCCCTCCTCAAAGTTTTTTTTAGAAAAAAAAGATAATGCTGGCCTGGAGTTTGTGCTGATTGAACGAATTACTTTACTTTCCCGAAGGAGAAGAAATTAATTTTCTGCTATACATCAGTTAAATTTGTAAAAAATAAATTATTCACTTTTAAAACATATAAGATTATGGCATTTACATTACCGGATCTCCCTTACGATTATAACGCACTGGAACCCCACATTGATGAACAAACTATGCGTATTCATCATGATAAGCATCACGGGGGTTACGTAAATAATCTCAATAAGGCAATTGCCGGAACTGAAAACGAAAATAAAACGCTGGAAGAATTGGTGAAAAATGCAGGCAGCTTAAGCACAGCAATCCGTAATAACGGAGGTGGGCATTGGAACCATAGCTTCTTTTGGGAAATTCTTTCACCCAACGGAGGTGGAAAACCAGAAGGAAAATTGGCCGCAGCAATCGATGAATCCTTCGGATCTTTTAATGAAATGAAAGAAAAATTTAATGCTGCTGGCGCCGGAAGATTTGGAAGCGGATGGGCATGGTTAGGAGTTGCCAATGGTAAATTGACTATTTGCTCTACCCCGAACCAGGACAATCCGTTAATGGATTTGGCTGAATGCAAATGCACTCCTGTTTTGGGTTGTGACGTTTGGGAACATGCTTATTACCTAAAATATCAAAATAAAAGAGCAGATTATTTGAATGCTTTCTGGGAACTGGTTAACTGGAAGAAAGCTTCTGAAAATTTTGAAAAAGCATAAACTCCTTTTCAATTCAATTTAAACCGTTCCAATTTGAACGGTTTTTTTATGAATATTCTTTTCAAAAAACGAAAAGTATAAAATAAGAAACAACAAAATTAGTTCGTTCAATGTCCCAATATCAATAAGAGTAGAATGGGTAAATGGCATTGTTTTAGTAACAGGTAAAAAAGATAAATAAGAATAATTTAATATTCAAACCTGGGAGATTACCAATTACAGTCAAAAAAAATCCTGATCTATTTTTTGGAACAATAACCTTCTTAAAAAGCACAGCTCATCCTATAAAATATTATCCCATAGAAAACCAAATAGCCGGCTTTCAAAATTGAAATGCCGGCTTTTTGTTGCTTTACTGTCCGTAACAAGGTTCTATTACCCGGAAATTTAACTTATTGGATATATAATACAATAAATTATAATCTCTGCGCGTTAATTGTTCATTAACGTTTTATGAACCCAAAAATCAACATTATTTTATTTCGTATTTCGGAAGGACTGAAAATTTTTATTTCGAAAATTGCCCGGAATCCAGACTACTATGCGTGTAAGCATTATATCAAAACAAGACGCAAAGGCCGTCACCATCATGATATTACCTGGTGATCATTGCGGAAATTACGCTTACAATAAATAAGGGATTCTGCTATATGATAAAGAAAAATTATTTATTTATTTTATACCATGAAAATTTTTCCTCATTTTAAAATTCAATAATTATGAAAAACAATGCTCCCATAAGCAAATCTGCTTTTTCAGTTTTTTTCAAACATCTGGCAAAAAATTTTGTAGCTCTGTTCGAATCCGGAAACAAGAGAGAATTTCAAAGGTTAAAGGATTTTATCACTTCTTAATTGCTTTTAGCTGAACAGATATTCTACATCCTCTTTGGTCAGGCTCTTCACAAAAGCCTGGTCATCCGAAATCAATTCCTTTGCGAGGATACGCTTGCGGTCTTGTAATTTTAATATTTTATCTTCAATCGTGTCCTTGCAAATCATCCGGTAAGCAAAAATATTTTTTGTTTGCCCGATCCGGTGAGTACGGTCAATGGCCTGCTGCTCTACTGCCGGGTTCCACCATGGATCCACGATGTATACATAATCGGCGGCAGTTAAATTAAGCCCTACTCCACCGGCCTTCAGTGAAATAAGAAATACACGGCAATCTTCATTGGTCTGAAAATTTTGAATCGCCTTTTCGCGGTCAGCCGGAGAAGTGCTACCATCAAAATATTCGAAAACAATTTCGTTTTCCTTCAGCGTTTTTTTGATCAGCGACAGCATTCCTAAAAACTGTGAAAAAATAAGGGCTTTGTGCTCACCGATATTTTCTGTTATTTCCCTTGTCAATTCTTCCAGCTTGATAGAATCATTAGGGAATTTTTCGTCTTCATTCAGAATCGCAGGACTGTCGCAAATCTGCCGAAGCTTCATCAGGCCTTGCAAAATAGTAAGCTGAGACCTTCCCACGCCCTGTTCGTCAATAACACCAAGTATTTTGTTCCGGTAAGCATTTCTGTAACTTTCATACACACTTCTTTGTGCTTTTTCCATTTCACAATACAAAATGGTTTCCGTTTTCTCAGGAAGGTCTTTTGCCACCTGCTCTTTGGTTCTTCGCAATATGAAAGGATACAATAATTTTTTCAAATGTTCCTTCTGCTCTTCTTCGCCCAATTTGTCAATTGGCGTTGAAAATTCATTCCTGAAAAATTCAACGCTGCCCAGCAAGCCAGGGTTTAAAAAATTCATTTGCGCATAAATATCAAAAGTATTGTTTTGTAAAGGAGTACCACTCATGCATACACGATTTTTAGCTTTGAGCAACCCTGCTGCCCGGGTTACTTTTGATACCGGATTTTTTATCGCCTGCGATTCGTCGAGAATCACATAGTCGAAAGGAATTTTCATTAGCATCTGCACATCGCTTCTTAAAGTACCATAAGTAGTAATTACAATATTTTCATCGCCAAAATCTTCCTTTCTTTTTGCGCGGGCATTGCCATGATGGATGCGATGGGTCAGCGATGGTGTAAATTTTTGTATTTCGTTTTCCCAGTTATAGATCAAAGTGGTGGGACAAACTACCAATGCTTTTAAACTTCCTTCTTCGTCACAGAAATGCTGAAGCATACTCAACGCCTGAACTGTTTTACCCAGTCCCATATCATCTGCCAGAATTCCTCCCCATCCAACGGCATTCAAATAATTCAGCCAATGAAATCCCGCAAGCTGATAGGGTCGCAGCCTGTTTTCCAATTGTCCCGGAATGGCGATCTCAGGAATATTTTTAAAATTGCGAAGCCGTTCATATTTTTCATCAAGCTCAAATGAAAGTTCTTCTTCATCCCGCTGTTCATACAATTCGTCGATCACACTCAGGTGAAATTTTGACAAGCGCAGGTTATTATTTTTTCCTTCACCCACTTTAAACAGCAATGCATATTTTTTGATCCATTCATCCGGCAAAATCCCTAATGTACCATCATTTAACTGAACAAAAGATTGCTTATTGGCCAATGCTTTTTGAATTTCGGCTATGCCTATCCGTTGTTCGCCAAAAGCCAGTTCCACTCTCGCATCAAACCAATCCATTCCGCTGCTGAGATGAATATGGGTGGAAGGTTTGGCAGTATTGAACCTGAAATTTTTTAGCGCTTCAAAACCATACACCGGCACTTTCATTTCTTTCATCGCGTCTACAAATAGAAAGAACCAGTTGTTTTTTAATACCTCAGCCCCTTTTAATACCAGGCTTTTACTTTGCGGTTGATTAATAAATTGAGAATGGAGGCCGGCCAACCTGGAAGTAAAATCGTTTTCCGTTGCAGTGTTGCGTTTTACCATCATCACTTTATCATAGTCCG
>JBIQMJ010000339.1:0-4901 GCA_044463445.1 Segetibacter koreensis | reverse complement strand
TTCAAATCGCCATTTACCGTGAACAGCCCTTTTGTATGTGAAGAGTTGCATGCAAATAAGAAAAGCACACTCATAAATATCATTGTCTTTTTCATTCTGATTATATGGTTTTATTTATTTTATTGATTGAGTTTATGATTCAGTATTTCAATAACTGCTTTCATATCCGCTTTGCCCTTACTTCTCCTTTTCACCTCGCCTGCAAATAAACCCGCCAGGTTCTTTTTTCCCTTTTTATATTCTGAAACTTTATCGGGCATCGAAGATAAAACTTCGTCTATCCATTGCTGTATCGTATCATCATTTTTTTCCTGGATTAGATTTAATTCTCCCGCAATTTTCAACGGATCTTTTCCAGGAGATTCTATTAATACAGGAAATATTTTTGAGGCGGCAATACCAAAACTTATTTTTCCTTCTTCTACGATATCAGCCAGCCTGGACATAGTTTTAGCCGGAATTGAAAATTTTTCTATTTCAAGATTACTTTCATTTAAAAAGGATTTCACCGGCCCGATGATCCAGTTGGAAACCGCCTTATAATTTGTGGTGAATGCAATAATTTCCCTGAACCACTCCGCTGTTTTCCTGTCTCCTGCAATTATTTTAGCAGCTTCACCAGACAAAGAGTATTCGCTGATCAATCTTTTTTCAAGCGCCAAAGGCAATTCAGGCATTGCATTTTTTATTGAATTGATTTGCTCTTCAGAAATTAAAAAAGGAGCCAGGTCAGGCTCAGGAAAATAACGATAATCATTAGCTTCTTCTTTTGAACGCAAAGAAAAAGTAGTACCGCTGCCGGCATCAAAGCTTCTTGTTTCCTGCCTGATTTCTTTTCCTTCTTTCAATAAATTGATAAGCCTTTCAATTTCAAAATCAATGGCTTTTTTTACATTACGGATAGAGTTCAGATTTTTTACCTCTACTTTGGTTCCCAGCTTTTTTTCTCCTTTTAGCCTCACTGAAACATTCGCGTCGCAGCGCATGCTTCCCTCTTCCATGTTGCCATCGCAAACTTCCAGGTGGCGAACCATTTTTCTTATTTCCGTTATATACGCAAAAGCTTCTTCAGAAGAATGAATATCCGGTTCGGAAACTATTTCAAGCAGGGGAACCCCCGCGCGGTTCAGGTCAATGCAGGTGAAATTTTCATCCACATCATGAATACTTTTTCCGGCATCTTCTTCCAAATGTATCCGGTTCAGAATTATTTTTCTTTCTTTTTCCCCGACAGAGATGGTAACACTTCCGTTTTTGCAGATAGGAGTGGTATGTTGGGAAACCTGGTAACCCTTGGGCAGATCCGGATAAAAATAATTTTTCCTTGCAAAATAATTATTACGAACGATGTCGCAATTAAATGCCAAACCAAGCCTGATCGCCAATTCAACTGCCTTTTGATTCATTTTGGGTAGAGTTCCCGGGTGCGCAAGAGAAATCGCACTCACATTCGTATTGGGTGGATTTCCAAAACCGGTGCTATCGCCACAAAACAATTTACTATTGGTAAGTAACTGAGTGTGAACTTCAAGCCCTATTACGGCCTCATATTTATCAAAATCCGGCATGAATGCGAAGGTATGAAAAGAGATTCCGATTTCTATGGAATGAAAACTTAAATATTGAGAAAATACTATTCCACCAGGCACTCAATTTTTTATATTAAGAAGGAATTTTCAGTGGCGCAACAAATAACTTGCTTTTTTATTTTACAAAATCACCTGAACCAAAAATATTTATTGATCCTATGGCTTCCCTTCATAATAGTTACACTGTTCCAGGGAGCCAAGCCTGATGCGTAAAGGAAGATGAACCGCTTTTTCAATTTTTATTTCCTGCCGGCAAAAAAATCCGGAATTACAGTTTGCAAAATCATCAGGCAGGATTGATGAAAAACAGGTGAATTTTCTAATGGGTAAACTGTCTTTTTTTGAGAAAAGCAAAAAATTATTCTTTACACCATTCAAATTTTCAGAAAAAATTATTGAACCTTGTCTGTCAATCGGTTTAAAAAATAATAAGCAATTACTTAATGAACCCTTCCGGACTGTTACTAACGTGTGCCCTGTGGATTGCGCATACGAAAAATTTATAAAAATAAAAAAAAGCAAAAGAATCCCACAAAACTTGTTCCAAAAAAACATATCGTTACATTTGCCTGTAAATTACTATTATTAAAAGAAAAGCGTTTCATGTCGTTAAGCCAGCGATTACAACAGAAGTTATTACAAAAATTATCTCCTCAGCAAATCCAGTTGATGAAGCTTCTGCAGGTGCCTACTGCTCATCTTGAAGAAAGGATTAAAGAAGAGCTGGAGGAAAATCCTGCTCTCGATTCGGTAGAAGACGGTTACACTGAACCGACAGATAATTCCGAAGATTTTGATAATGTAGATGAATTTGAAAACGATGGAAGTGAGAATGATTATGATAATATAGACATAAGTGAATACGTAAATGACGGCGATGACGAGCCGGGAGATTACAAATACAGGGATGACAATTACGGAGACCCGGATGATAAAAAAGTGATGCCCCATAAAGTGGAGACCTCATTTTACGATACTTTGAAAACCCAATTGCTTATGCTTAACCTGACAGGAGAAGAAAGAAAAGTAGCGGAACAAATCATTGGCAGCATTGATGATGATGGTTATTTGCGCCGCGAAGTCACCTCTATTTGTGATGACCTTGCCTTTCGTCAAAACATAATTACTACGGAAAAGGAAATTGAAAATCTTATTTCACTCATCCAACAATTTGATCCCCCCGGCGTAGGCGCAAGGAATTTGCAGGAGTGCCTTTTGCTGCAATTAAGAAGAAAAGAAAATGAAGGGTTGCCGGTAGCCACCGCTATTGAAATCATTGAAAACCATTTCGATGAATTCACAAAAAAGCATTATGAAAAAATTCAAAAAAGCCTCAACCTGAATGATGATGAAATAAAAGAAGTAATCAACCAGATCATTAAATTAAATCCAAAGCCCGGAGGGGAAGTGGGGGAAAGTAACAAACTGCAGAGCTACGTAATTCCTGATTTTTTTGTATTGAATAATAATGGCAAGCTGGAAGTAGTCCTTAATTCAAAAAATGCTCCGGATCTCAGGATCAGCGAGGGTTACAGGGACATGCTCAAAGATTATGACCGCGGCAATAAAAAAGACAAAAGACAAAAGGAAGCAGTTCTTTTTATAAAACAAAAGATTGATTCAGCCAAATGGTTCATCGATGCGATAAAACAAAGGCAACATACCTTGCTGAGCACGATGCAAACTATTGTTGATTATCAAAGACAATTCTTTCTTACCGGCGAAGATATCGACCTGAAACCGATGATCCTGAAAGATATTGCAGAAAGAACCATGCTGGATATCTCTACGGTAAGCCGCGTAGCCAACAGCAAATTTGTGCAAACAGAATTCGGAACCTACCGGCTGAAATTTTTCTTTAGTGAAAGCCTGGTTACGGATAGCGGCGAAGAAGTGAGCACACGCGAAGTGAAAAAAATATTGAGCGATCTTATCGAAGAAGAAAACAAACAAAAGCCGCTGAGCGATGAAAAACTTACAGAACAATTGCAGGAGAAAGGTTATAATATTGCACGGCGCACTGTTGCCAAATATCGAGAACAATTAAATATTCCGGTAGCCCGACTAAGAAAAGAACTATAAAATGATTCAAAATTTTTCTTCACAGGAAAAAGATTTGTATAGACCACAAGTGGCCCAGGCTCAACTTCATTTTCCCTGGGTATTAAGATTTTTGGCTCAATTTTTTTCAGTTATTTTTCATCCTCTTTTTATTCCGGCTATAGGTGCATGGTTTCTGGCTTTTGTTCAACCCGGCTATTTTACAGGCATTCCTCCTCATGAAAAAACCATGATTGTTATCCGTGTTGCATACAATACGATCTTTTATCCGGCGCTTACCGTGGTTCTATTGAAAGCGCTCGGATTTAGCAAAAGCATTTTTTTAAAAACCCAGCGTGAGCGCATCGTTCCTTACATCGCCACTAATATTTTTTATTTCTGGGTATTCCTGGTTTTTAGAAACCAGCCGGAAGTTCCTGTGATCCTTACCGGTTACATTTTCGGCGCTTTCCTGGCCTCTTCTGCGGCATTAATTGCCAACATTTATTTCAAAATCAGTATGCACGCGCTTGGCGTCGGATCTTTATGCGGTTTGGTACTAATCATTATCTTTTCAGGATTTACCTATTCAGTCTTTCTTACCACCATGCTGGTTTTTTTGATCACAGGAATCGTTTCCACTTCCCGCCTTATTGTGAGCGATCACAAGCCCTTCGATATTTATTTAGGAATTTTTATTTCAGTTTTGTGCCAGTTAATTGCTTACGCCACTGTTGGTTAGCAATGCAGTGAACGAATAATTAATTGTGAAGTATTAAGCCGATTCAGTTTGTAGATATTTCAGACGATAAATTAAATCCGGATGAAGTATTGTTTTTGAACTGGCAATCTATCAACAAAGAAGGGAATTTATTCATCAAAGAAAATGAAAGCGACAAAACGCTGATAAAATACATTCGACCAGGCACGGCTTGATGATACAGAAGTGATTGTAATACTTGATGAAGCGCATTTGTTTGCCTCAAGAGGAAAGGCAGCGCAGGATCTTTTACAAAAGATTTATGCAAAAATTGAAATAGATATTTCTGCAACGCCATTATATCATTCCTGATTATGGCTATACGATTAAGCGGCATGATGTAGTGGCAACAGAAATGATAAAACAAGATGAGATTTTAAATCCTGCTTTGGATGCACACCATCAACAGGGAGGATCATTGAAGCAAGTGTTGATGGAATTGGCTTGAAGAAAAAAAATGAATTGGCTGAGGGGCGAGTAAAATTTTTTTCCCTCTGAAATCATTGCTGACA
>JBIQMJ010000338.1:0-4919 GCA_044463445.1 Segetibacter koreensis | reverse complement strand
GCAAGGTGTGGGGGTTCGAGTCCCTCCATGCGCACTTTCTTCAACTAATTTTCTGCAAAAGAAAATAACAAACCGTGTTGAACGGTTTTTTTTAAATTTAGAGAAATGGCAAGCGTAACAAGAGAAAACATTGGTAATCTGCACGATAAATTAACCGTGAAAATTTCAAAGGAAGATTACTTACCTGAGTTTGAGAAAGCAATAAAAAGTTACAGTAAAAAAGCAAATATCCCCGGATTCAGGAAAGGAATGGTGCCTGCGGGTATGATTAAAAAAATGTATGGCGCTTCCATATTTTCCGACGAAGTAATTAAGTCTGTAGAAAAGAACTTGCAGGAATACCTGGTAAAAGAAAAGCCTGAAATGTTCGCTCAGCCTTTGCCGCTGGAAAGTGATCTCCGCAAAATGGATATGAACCGGCCCGAAGAGTATGATTTTCCATTCGAAATTGGTTTGAAACCTGAAATTTCTTTAGAGGCACTGTCTTCTGCCAAACCCACTTTTTACAAAGTAAAAGCTACCCCGGAAATGGTAGAAGAAGAAGTTGAAAAGCTGGTAACCAAGAATGGTGATTTGAAAGATGCTGACGCAATTTCTTCTCCCGAAAACGTGTTGAATGTTTTGTTTGAAGAAAGCGATGCCGAAGGGAACATAGTGGAAGGCGGTATTTCAAAAGATAACTCGATTTTATTAAAATATTTTTCAGAAGAATACCAGCAAAAATTGCAGGGTAAAAAAGTAAGTGATTCAATCGTTCTTCAATTAAAAGATGCTTTCCCCGAAAAAGAAAGAGAATGGATTTTATCTGACCTGGCGTTGGATAAAGATGATCCTGCATCGACAGAAAAAAAATTTAAAATGTCTATCACCAAAATCGGGTTGGTAGAAAAGAAAGAATTGAACGAAGAATTTTTTAACCTGGTTTTCCCCGGTAAGGAAATAAAAACTGAAGAAGACTTCCGTAAAAATATCGAAGAAGAAATTCAAAAACAATGGGATGCTGCCGGACACAACCAGGTGCAGGATCAGTTGTATCATACCCTGATTGACACTCCGGTTGAATTTCCTGAAACTTTTTTAAAGCGTTGGTTAGAAGTAGGCGGAGAAAAATTAAAAAGTAAAGAGCAGGTAGAGGAAGAATATCCGAAATTTAAAGATCAGCTAAAGTGGACACTTATCAGCGATAAGATCATCAAAGAAAATAACCTGGAAGTTTCTCCTGAAGAATTAAGAAATAGCATGAAGGAGGAGATCAGCCGCTATTTTGGCCAGATGAACCTGAGTGAAGACGCTTCGTGGCTGGAAAGCTATGTTGACAGGATGATGAAAGATGAAAAACAACTGGATGCTTCTTACCGGAGAATTATTTCTGATAAATTATTTAACTGGCTTGAATCGCAGGTAACTCCTGAGGAAAAAGAAATTACTTCAGAAGAATTTTTGGCCATGCAGCACCATCATCATCATTGAGGAAGGTTTAGAATGGTTTAGAAAAACACAAATTCGACATAGTTGTTAGTGTACTGGTTTTGGTTTAGAAAGTTTAGAACAGTTTTGAATTAAAATACAAGTTCTGCTTATTAGTTGGTTTACTGTCCTTCAGAAAAATCCTACATCAAAACATCAAACATCCGGCGTTACATTGCCTGTCCTTTTGTCTTATTTTTTTTGTTAGCATAATATTTGGAACTTCAACGCCGGTAAATTGTTTTTACATTAAATTTAGTTTATGAATACAGGAAAAGAATTTGAAAAATATGCTGTTAAGCACATGGGCATCAGTAGTAATACGCTGGATAGCTATATCAAACATAATATCACCAATTTAACCCCCAATATCATTGAAGAAAGGCCGATGAATGTAGCTGTGATGGACGTTTATAGTCGTTTGATGATGGACAGGATCATCTTCCTGGGTTACCCGGTAAATGATGAAGTAGCCAATATTATTACCGCTCAATTGCTCTTCCTGGAGAGTACCGATAGAACCCGGGATGTGCAGCTTTACATTAATTCTCCGGGCGGAGGAGTTTATGCAGGTTTAGGCTTATATGATACCATGCAATTTGTGAATCCCGACATCGCTACGATTTGCACAGGCATTGCCGCAAGTATGGCAGCAGTGCTGATGGCTGCCGGGGCTCCCGGTAAAAGAAGCGCTTTGAAACATTCAAGGAGCATGATGCACCAGCCAAGCGGCGGGGCAGCAGGTCAGGCTTCGGATGTGTCTATCACGGTGAACGAAGTAAGGAAGATCAAACAAGAATTATATGAGATTCTTAGCAATCATACAGGACAAAATTTGGAAAAAATTGCCAAAGACAGTAATCGTGATTTTTGGATGACAGCCTCTGAAGCAAAGGAATATGGGCTGGTGGATGAAGTTTAGTCACCAATGCAAGAAAAGAAAAAAAATAGTCTGAAAAAAAATACTCTGATATGAATTTGTATAAAAATAATTTGAAACGTTTTGAACAGGAAGAAGAACCTGAATCACCCACACCCGAAAATCCTATTGAAAAAATGATGGGTGGAATGATGTTTGATAAAAAATTTATTGAACAAAGAAAAATATTTCTCTGGGGAGAAGTTCATGATAAAAGCGCAAGAGAAATTACCAATCGTCTTTTGTACCTGGAAGCAACAGACCCTGGAAAAGAGATCACATTTTATATTAACAGCCCCGGCGGAGTGATTACCAGCGGAATGGTAATTTATGATACGATGCAGATGATCTCTTCACCCGTTAACACTGTTTGTATGGGAATGGCTGCCAGTATGGGAAGCATTTTATTAAGCGGTGGCGAAAAGGGAAAGCGTTTTATTTTTCCTCACGGAGAAGTGATGATTCATCAGCCAAGTGGCGGTGGACAGGGAACAAGCGCTGACCTTGAAATCATGGCTGTTCAAATCCAGAAGGCAAAAGAAATTGGTGCAAGGATATTGGCTGAAAATTGTGGACAGACTTATGATAAAGTGATGGAAGATTTTGACCGTGATTATTGGATGGATGCTGAAGAAAGCAAAAAATATGGAATTGTTGACCACATTCTTAAAAAATTTTAATGCATCATTTTGGCAGTTTTTGCTGTCATATAATGAAACAAATAAGAGATCATAGCGTTTCTCTATAAATTATCTGTAACCAAATGGCTAAACAACAAACTTTACATTGCTCATTTTGCGGAAGGAACCGTGATGAAGTTAAAATTTTAATCGCGGGCCAGGAAGGCCATATCTGCGAAAATTGCATTGAGCATGCACAGGAAATTATTATGCAGGAAATTATTCCCCAGGAAAATGCAGGGGGATCGAATTATAAACTTTCTGTAAAAAAACCAATGGAATTAAAAAAATTCCTCGATGAATATGTGATTGGGCAGGACGATGCGAAAAAGGTGCTCTCCGTGGCGGTTTATAATCATTATAAGCGCCTCAATCAAAAGATAGATAATGATGTGGAAATTGAAAAGAGCAATATCATTATGGTAGGCGAAACCGGTACCGGAAAAACCTTGCTGGCCAAAACCATCGCCCGTATTTTAAATGTTCCCTTTGCCATTGTAGATGCTACCGTTTTTACAGAAGCGGGGTATGTTGGTGAAGATGTGGAAAGCATTTTAAGCCGCTTACTCCAGGTATGTAATTTTGATGTAAATGCAGCACAAAAAGGAATTGTTTATATCGATGAGATTGATAAGATTGCCCGTAAGAGCGATAATCCCAGTATTACGAGAGACGTGAGTGGTGAAGGAGTTCAGCAGGGTCTATTAAAATTATTGGAAGGCACTGAAGTGCTCGTTCCACCACAAGGTGGCCGTAAGCATCCGGAGCAAAAACTGATAAAAATAAATACCAGCAATATTCTTTTCATTTGTGGCGGCGCGTTCGACGGAGTTGACCGGTTGATCGGAAGAAGGATCAATACCAACGCCATAGGATTTAGCGTGAATAAAGAATTGCAGGAATACCAGCGTAAGAATTTGCTGCAGTTTGTCAATGCGCAGGATTTGAAATCTTTTGGGTTGATTCCCGAATTGCTGGGAAGACTTCCGGTGGTTACATATCTGAATCCTCTTGATGCTTCCACCTTGAGGAATATTCTTACTGAACCTAAAAACTCGTTAATCAAACAATACAAAAAGTTGTTTTCGCTTGAAGGAATTAACCTGGTTATTGAAGAGGATGTTTATGATTTTATGGTCGAAAAAGCAATGGAATATAAATTAGGCGCCAGGGGATTAAGAAGTATTTGTGAAAGTATTTTAACCGATGCAATGTATGAGCTCCCGTCTCAAAAAGTGAAAACTTTTACTGTTTCCAAAGAATACGCCACCAGGAAATTCAGCACCAGCAAATTAAGTATGCTCAAAGTAGCCTGATAAATATTCCTCATAATAAAATTCTAAAGCGTCCGTCCGGCGCTTTTTTAATGTACTTTCAAAAATGTAAATATTTCTTTGTTCACTGAGTGTTACTCTTTTTTTGAAATAATATCTTCTGTTTTTTGCAAAATTTGATCTTCATTTCTTTTTTTAATTATACTTTTACCGCGTTCACCAAATTGATGATTAAATCTGTCCGAAAAAATGATTGATGTTATTTTAGGGCTCCAGTGGGGAGATGAAGGGAAAGGAAAAATTGTAGATTATTTTGCGCCGAAATATGATATGGTGGCCCGTTTCCAGGGCGGCCCGAATGCCGGCCATACTTTATATGTTGATGGAAAAAAAATTGTGCTTCACCAGATACCTTCCGGTATTTTTCATGAAAACAAAATCAACCTGATAGGAAATGGAGTAGTTCTCGACGCAGTTATTTTAAAAAAAGAATGCGAAGCTGTTGCCGGTTTTGGAATAAATTACAAGAAATCTTTGTATATCAGCCAAAGAACTCACCTGATTTTACCCACCCATCGT
>JBIQMJ010000337.1:0-4940 GCA_044463445.1 Segetibacter koreensis | reverse complement strand
ACGAACAAATAACCTTGATTTTTTATTTTTTCAAAAACGGGTTGATCCAAATAAAAAAGCATCTTTTTCAAGATGCCCCGATTCAAAATAGTATTTAAAAATGAATTACCTCGATGTAGCCACCACTTCTTTCACCTCAGGGATCATTCTTTTCATCATTCCTTCTATTCCGGCTTTCAGCGTGATCATTGACGATGGGCAACCGCTGCAGCTTCCCTGCATCATCAGGTTTACCGTTCCATCCTCATAGCTTAAAAACTGGATAGCACCACCGTCCATTTCGACGGCGGGTTTTACATAGTTTTCCAACAATTCCTTAATCCTTTTTACCACGTCGCCATCGTTAATATGAATTTCATTGGTGCTTTCCGTTTTCATCGCAGCGAGTTCCTCTTCATTGATGATCAGATTTCCTTCTTCAAGGTATTCTTTCAAAAATTGTTTTACAGAGGGAATCACATCCTGCCAATCTTCTGTATCATCTGTTTTGGTAAGCGTAACAAAATTGCTTGCGATAAAAACTGATTTTATAAATGGAAAAGAAAATAATTGCATGGCCAAAGGTGAAGCAGAAGCGCTATCTTCACTTTTAAAATCCACACTTTTGCCCGGGTATAAAAGTTTGTTAGCCACAAACTTCATTGTTTCAGGATTGGGTGTCATTTCAGTATAAATACTAACAACAGTATTGCCGGTCTTTATCATAAAAAATTATTTAGACAAACAAAGGTAAAGATTATCACTGGAAATTATATTGAGTCTTATGCTGGTAGCCAATTCTTACAAAGAATTTAACCGAAGATATTCAGTCTTCTCAAAAAGTATGCAATTTCTTTGCTGCTGCTTTATCCAGAAACCAGTGCAGTTCCCCTGATTCCGGTTTAATTAACTGGGCGGGAAACTCTGAAGGCTGATATTCTCCTTCCAGCACTTTTTCCAGAACCTCAGCTTTCTTTTTACCCTCTACCATAAAGGCTATTTTCCGGGCCTTGTTTACAAGAGCGGGCATCAATGTAATCCGGTACATTTCCTGTTGTTCATTGAAAACTGAATTTACCCACTGCCTGCTGTCTTCTGCAAGCCGGGAACCAGGAAATATAGACAGCGTGTGCCCATCATCGCCCATTCCTAATAAAACGAGGTCGAAGCTGTGATGGGTGCTGCTAAAATAAGTATGAAGCATTTTCCGGTATTCGGCTACTGCAAAATTGGGCTCGATATCCGTTCTCATGATATGAATTTGAGAAGGAGGAACATTGACATGATTCAGCAACAGGTCAAAAGCCATTTTAGCATTATTGCGTTCATCCGTAAAGGGTACCACTCTTTCATCTCCCCAAAAAATACGGATACGTTCCCAGTCAATACGGCTTTTATATTTTTCTGAGGCCAACTTTTGGTATAAACTTTTTGGCGTTGCTCCGCCCGAAAGCACCAATGAAAAAGATTGTTGTTCTTTCAGGGTTTCCTCCACCAGGTTACAAATCCATTCAGCAAGATTTTCACTTACAATTTCCGGATTGTCGAAAATATGAAGTTTCATTTTTCTTTATGTTTTGAAGGTTGGGAGATCCAGTTGTGCCCATCCCTGGCAATAAGCGCTTCGGCATCTTCGGGGCCCCATGAATCAGGTGAATAATTAGGAAAATTTAAAGGTTTTCGTGCTGCCCAAACTTCCAAAATCGGCATCACAATTTTCCAGGCTGCCTCTACCTGGTCGGCACGCATAAACAAAGTAGCATCCCCATCCATTACATCATACAAAAGTGTTTCATACGCTTCGGGTTCTTCGCCATTATACGCATCCTCATAACTGAAAACCATATTTACGGGGTTCAAAATCATTGCCTGGCCCGGGCGTTTTGCCTGGAAAGTGAGGCAAATATCCATCTTGGGCGAAATGCCTATGGACAGGCGGTTGGGGCGCCATGTTTCTGTAGCTTCTTTTGGAAAAGCGAAGTCCGGCGCGGGTTTGAATTGTATGGTTAGTTCAGTGGATTTTTCATGAAGCCTTTTGCCGGTGCGTACATAAAAGGGTACGCCTTCCCAGCGCCAGTTATCAATATAAAATTTGACGGCGGCAAAAGTTTCAGTAGTGGATTTGGGATCTGTACCTTCTTCTTCTTTATACCCTGGCACCTTTTCTCCCTGCATCCAGCCTCCACCGTATTGGCCGCGGGCGGCATAGTCCTGTACCTCATCTTTCGGAATCCGGCGGATGGCATTCAAAACATCTACTTTTTTGTTCCGGATTTCGTTGGCATTGAAAGATACCGGCGCTTCCATGCCTATCATGCAAACTAATTGTAAAATATGATTTTGAATCATATCCCTTAATGCCCCGGAGGTTTCATAATATCCTCCACGTCCTTCCACACCTACCGTTTCGGAAGCGGTGATCTGCACATGGTCGATATAATGCCTGTTCCATAAAGGTTCGAATAAGGCATTGGCAAAGCGAAGCGCTAAGATATTTTGTACGGTTTCTTTTCCCAGGTAATGATCGATGCGGTAAATCTGTTCTTCTTCGAAATGCTCGAGAAGCATGTGGTTCATTTCCACAGCGCTTTTCAGGTCGTGGCCAAAAGGTTTTTCTACCACGATGCGCGTATATTTTCTTTCCTGGCACTCCTCCATGGTAGCTATATTTTTCACAATTTTGGGAACCAACTGGGGAGCTACCGCCATATAAAAAACTATGTTGGGATGGTTGCCGGCCTCTGCTTCCTTTTCCTTGGCAATCTTAGAAAGCGTTTTATATTCTTCTTCTTTGGTAGCATCCATCCGCAGGTAACTGAGGTGTTTTGAAAATTCCTTCCATTTTCCGTTGGAATCCTTGATCCGGGAAAACTGGTCGATGCCTTCTTTTAAGTGTTTTTTATAATCCGCATCTGAAAATTCAGAACGACCGATACCAATGATGCTGAAATGATCGGGCATGGCATTATCTAAAAAAAGATTATACAATGCCGGGTTCAGCTTTCTGTAATTTAAATCTCCGCTGCCTCCGAATATGAACAAAACGGTTGGGGGTAATTTTTTATAATCTAACATCCTGTTTTTTTAGATTTATATTGATTAAATTTTTAAAAATAAATTTCCTGATTATTTGTGGCTTTACTATTGTAACTGTATTTTCTTTACTCACCACTCACAATTCACCACTCACCCTTTCACTTCCTCTTCCCATATTGTATGGAAGATCCCTTCCTGATCCACTCTTTGATAAGTATGGGCTCCAAAAAAATCGCGCTGTGCCTGGATAAGGTTGGTGGGCAAAAAGTTTCTCCGGTAGGCATTGAAATAATTTAAAGAAGCCATCAAACCTGCTGCGGGATAATTATAAAGCGCCGCTGTTGAAACCACTTTCCGTAGAGACGATTCTTTTTCCATCAACATTTTTGCTATGGTTTCATCCATCAATAAATTTTTCAGATTTTTATTTTGATAGCATTTCTTAAATACTTCAAGCAAGGCAGAACGAATAATACATCCGCCCCGCCAAACGCTTACCACTTCCGGCAAAGGAATGTCCATATCGAGTTCGGAAGAGGCCACCGTCAGCATTGCCAGCCCCTGCGCATAGCTGATGATGGAAGCGAAATAAAACGCATCTTTTAATTGGCTGATCAATTCGTTTTTATCGGTGTCAATTTTTATCGGATCTGTTTTATAGATCGAAGCTGCCTCTTTTCTTTCTTCAATAAGTGAAGAAAGGTTACGCATCATTACTGCCGCATCGATGGTAGGGATTGGCATGGGAAGATTAAGTCCTTCCTGTGAAGTCCATTTGCCGGTGCCTTTGGCGCCAGCCTTATCCAGAATTTTATCTAATAAATAATCTTTAAGATTTTCTTCCTTTTTCTGAAAAATTGCCGCGGTTATTTCGAGGAGAAAAGATTTTAATTCACCCTGATCCCAGTCGGCAAAAACATCGTGAAGCTCGTCATTGCTTAGTTGCAGCCCATGATGCATCAGGTCGTAACATTCGCTGATCAGTTGCATTATCGCGTACTCAATACCGTTGTGAACCATTTTTACATAATGGCCTGCCGCATCGTGGCCCAAATAACCAACGCAAGGTTCGCCATTTACCTTTGCCGCCACGGCTTCCAGTATGGGCGCCACTTCCTCATACGCTTCCTTATCGCCGCCTGGCATAATACTTGGCCCTTTTCGCGCGCCTTCTTCGCCGCCTGAAATTCCAATTCCCATAAAATGAAAACCGGATTCTTTTAGTTCTTTGATTCTTATTAAAGTGTCGGTATAATGTGAATTTCCTCCGTCAATAATGATATCGCCTTTTTGCAATAATGGTTTTAATTCACTGATGACGCTATCTACCGGTTTTCCTGCGGGCACCAGCATCATCAGCTTACGGGGTATTTTTAATTTGGAAATCATTTCTTCCAAAGTGTTAACTCCTTTCACAATCGTATCTCTTGTGGCAGCAGCTTCAAATGTTTTTGTCTTTTCAGGATTTTTATCATAACCAATAACCGAAAAACCATGATCGGCCATATTCAGCAAAAGATTGCTTCCCATCGTGCCCAGACCAATCATTCCAAAATCATATAAATTTTCTTCCATAAATAAAATATTGAGTGGGTAAAATTAATGAAAAAGGATTTGTGTAAATGAAATATAAAAGTTCGGGCAACGGGGAAAACGAAATCTTAACCCTTGCAGGAACTCAGAATCTGTACCTTTGCCAAATGAAAAAGAAAATAATTACTTATAGCATTTTTGCAGCGGTGCTGGTTAGCGCTTTTTATATTTCCCTCTCATTTACCAAAGGTTTTTTTGATGTAAAACTCCCGGTAATGAGCTATGTGCAGAATTTTTCTTTCACGGATCAAAACGGCCAGCCTGTTACTGAAAAAAATATGGATGGTAAAGTGTATGTTACCAACTATTTCTTCACTACCTGCAAGGGTATT
>JBIQMJ010000336.1:0-4942 GCA_044463445.1 Segetibacter koreensis | reverse complement strand
AAGAGGCAACCCAAATGTTTTCACAACAAAATAATTTTTATTGTGATTTGCTTTCAAAAACAAATGTAGAAAATAATTTTTTAAACCAATAATTATGAAAAAAAATATCCTTGGATTTGATCTTGGTACAACTTCAATAGGATGGGCTTTTATAAAAGAAAATGATAATGAACAATCTTCTATTGAAAAAATTGGTGTTCGTGTAAATCCATTAACAACAGATGAACAAACCAATTTTGAAAAAGGCAAACCTGTTTCGGTAAATGCAGGTAGAACTTTAAAACGTTCTGCTCGTCGTAATCTACAACGCTATAAATTGCGACGGGAAAACTTGATTGAGGCATTGAAGATCGCTAAAATAATTTCGAATGAATCTGTTCTTACAGAAGCAGGAAAAAACACGACACATCTTACTTGTCAATTACGTGCGAAAGCTGTTACCGACAAAATTGAAAAGGATGAATTAGCTCGTGTATTTTTAGGCATCAATAAGAAACGCGGTTATAAAAGCAGTCGTAAAGCTAAAAATGAGGATGAAGGACAAGCGATTGATGGTATGGCGATTGCTAAAAGATTATATGAAGAAAATCTTACGCCGGGACAGTTGGCTTACCAATTATTGAAAGACGGCAAAAAATATATTCCTGATTTTTATCGTTCAGATTTACAAGCAGAATTTGATAAAGTATGGAATTGCCAACAACAATTTTATCCTGAAATATTTACCGATGAATTTTACAAAGAACTGCAAGGTAAAGGACAACGTGCCACATCAGCTAGTTTTTGGGAGAAATACAAATTCAATACAGCAGAAAATAAAGGCACAAGGGAAGAAAAGAAACTCAAGGCTTATGAATGGCGCAGTAAAGCTGTTTCCGAAAAGCTGGAAAAAGATGAGGCCGCTTATGTGATTACCGAAATCAATAACAATCTCAATAATTCAAGCGGCTACCTCGGCGCTATCAGCGATAGAAGTAAAGAATTGTTTTTCAAAAAGCAAACCGTTGGCCAATATTTGTACAAACAATTACAAGAAAATCCACACACTCGTCTGAAAAATCAGGTATTTTACAGGCAGGATTATTCAGATGAATTTGAAGCAATATGGAATTGTCAAAAGCAATTTCATTCTGAATTGACGGATGAGCTGAAAACCGAGATTCGCGACATTACAATCTTCTATCAAAGAAAATTAAAATCGCAGAAAAGCCTGATTAGTTTTTGTGAATTTGAATCACAGGAAAAAATTATTAATGGAAATAAGAAAACCATCGGATTAAGGGTAACACCTAAATCATCACCTTTATTTCAGGAATTTAAGATTTGGCAAGTACTGCACAATCTCGAGTTCAAAAATAAAATAACCAAAGAAGTATTTGTTCCGGATGCAGAAGCGAAGCAACAGTTATTCAATGAACTGAATCTTAAAGGAAATCTTTTAGCATCGGAGGCCATAAAAATTTTAGGACATAAATCAAAAGACTGGGAAGCCAATTATTCTACGCTGGAAGGCAATCGTACCAATAAAGCATTATATGATGCGTATTTAAAAATATTGGAAATAGAAGGTTACGATGAAGATTTGCTGAAGATTCCCAACAAAGATGAAATCAATGTTTCCGAGTTAAGCACGCCAGCATCTGAGATAAAGGGAATGCTGAAATCCATTTTTGAAACATTAAATATCAATACCGCTATTTTAGATTTTGATGCAGAGTTGGACGGCAAAGCATTCGAACAGCAGGCTTCTTATCAATTATGGCATTTGCTGCATTCTTATGAAGGCGATAATTCCAATAGCGGCAATGAAAAATTGTATGAATTGCTGGAAAAGAAATTCGGTTTTAAAAAAGAACATGCATTGGTTCTGGCGAATATTTCTTTGCCGGATGACTATGGAAATTTGAGTGCAAAAGCCATTCGCAAAATATACCCCTTCGTTAAAGAAAATCAATACAGCGTTGCTTGTGAATTGGCTGGTTATCGTCATTCGGCAGCATCATTAACCAAAGAAGAAATTAAAAACCGGGAGTTGAAACCGCAACTGGAATTACTAAAGAAAAACAGTTTACGCAATCCTGTGGTAGAAAAGATTTTGAATCAAATGGTTAACGTAGTTAATACTCTAATTGATTCAGAAAATAAAAAACTGAAAGCCCAAGGCTTGCCTGGAGATTTTCATTTTGATGAAATAAGAATTGAGCTGGCCCGAGAATTGAAAAAGAATGCGAAAGAACGCGCAGAAATGACCACCAATATCAACGCCGCAAAATTACTTCACGAAAAAATTTTTAAAATTCTGCAGGATGAATTTGGCGTAAAAAATCCGACGCGTAATGATATTATTCGTTACAAACTATATGAAGAATTAAAGAATAATGGCTATAAGGATATTTATACCAATACCTATATCCCACGAGAGATTTTATTTAGTAAACAGGTGGATATTGACCATATCATTCCTCAAGCGAGATTGTTTGATGACAGTTTTTCCAATAAGACGGTCGTTTATCGCCAAACCAATTTAGATAAAGGTAATCAGACAGCTTATGATTATATTGAAAGTAAATTTGGCGTTGAAAAAGTGCAGGAATATAAGGATAGGGTGGAAATGCTGTATAAGCAAAAAGAAGGTGCTATCAGCAAAGCAAAATATCAAAAGTTATTAAAGAAAGAATCAGAAATTGGCGAAGGTTTTATAGAGCGCGATTTGCGCGACAGTCAATACATTGCCAGAAAAGCAAAAGATATATTGTACGAAATAACACACTCAGTTGTTTCTACAACTGGCGAAATTACTAATAGGCTTCGTGAAGATTGGAATCTCGTAAATGTAATGCAGGAACTCAACTTTGATAAGTTTAAAAAGTTAGGATTGACCCAACAAGTTGAAAAGAAAGATGGCACTTTTAAAGAGCGTATTGTGGATTGGAGCAAACGCAACGACCATCGCCATCATGCCATGGATGCGCTTACGATTGCATTTACCAAACGCAGTTTTATTCAATATCTCAATCATCTGAATGCACGCAAGAATGAAGCAGATAAATTTCATGCAATTATCCATGGCATTGAAGAAAAGGAAACATACATTATAATGGATGATGAAGGAAATAGAAAACGTGTATTCAAAGAACCTATTCCGAATTTCCGTCAAGTAGCAAAAGAGCATTTAGGAAATGTTTTGGTATCGCACAAAGCGAAAAACAAAGTAGTTACTAAAAACAAGAACAAAATTAAAACGGCAAAGGGAGATAAAATAAAAACAGAATTAACGCCACGTGGACAATTACACAAAGAAACTGTTTATGGAAAAATAAAGATTCCTGTCATTTCGGAAGAAAAAATAGGGACAAGGTTTAACGAAGCAACCATCAAT
The DNA here is from genome assembly GCA_044463445.1 of Segetibacter koreensis. Lineage (GTDB taxonomy): Bacteria > Bacteroidota > Bacteroidia > Chitinophagales > Chitinophagaceae > Ginsengibacter > Ginsengibacter koreensis_A. The sequence continues at coordinate 1,563 of JBIQMJ010000336.1, read as the reverse complement.
TGTGTTGCTAATCCAAAGTTCAAATCCTTGCTATTACGGCGTTTAGAAGAAAATGGTAATGACCCTAAAAAAGCTTTTTCAGGTAAAAATGCACTTACTAAAAATCCGATTTATTTAGATGAAACAAAGGTGGAAGTCCTTCCTGAAAAAATAAAATTAGTTCGTTACGAAAATGATTATACGATAAGAAAAGACGTTACACCTGATATAAAAATTGACAAAGTGATGGATAAAGGTGTGAGAAAAATTTTAGAAGAGCGATTGAAAGAATATAAAGATAATGCCAAAGGTGCTTTCAGCGATTTGGATAAAAATCCTATTTGGCTAAATAAAGCGAAAGGGATTTCCATTAAACGAGTAACTATTAGCGGAGTTAAAAAATGCTGAAGCACTGCATTATAAAAAAGATCATTTCGGTAAAGAAATTTTAGACAAAAACGGTAATCGTATTCCTGTAGATTTTGTAAGTACTGGCAACAATCATCATGTGGCGATATATAAAGATGCAGAGGGCAATTTGCAGGAAAATGTGATTTCCTTTTTCGAAGCGGTAGAAAGAGTTAATCAGGGTATTCCAATAATTGATAAAACTTTTAACTCTCATTTAGGTTGGCAATTTTTATTTACGATGAAGCAGAATGAATACTTTGTATTTCCAAATGAACAAACGGGCTTCAATCCGAACGAAATAGATTTATTAAATACTAAAAATTACAGAGTTATAAGTCCTAATTTGTTCAGGGTGCAGAAATTTTCAAAAGTAATATACGGCAATTCCGCTGTACGGGATTATGTGTTTAGGCACCATTTAGAAACAAATGTTGAGGAAAAGAAAGAGTTGAATGGTATAACTTACAAACAAGTCAAAAGTTTAGGATTTGCTGAAAGCATTGTCAAAGTTCGTATTAACCATATCGGAGAAATAGTAAAAGTTGGAGAATATTAAAAATGCAATTATAATGATTAAATCCAACCTATATTTCAACAATTCTATTTATTTCAAAACAAAAAAAATTGAAATGAATTGACTTCTTCTAACTAATTTCTTTAAAACCATGAGCAACATAGAAATATACAAATCAGCAGATAACCAGATTGAACTACAGGTAGATCTTGACAATGAAACTGTTTGGCTCACTCAGCAACAGATGAGTTTACTATTTAACCAAACAAAACAAAATATTAGCTTGCATATTAATAATTGTTTCAAAGAGGGAGAATTAGAAAAAGATTCAGTTGTCAAGGAATCCTTGACAACTGCATTGGATGGGAAAAATTACAAAACTAAATACTACAACCTTGATGTAATTATCTCGGTAGGTTACCGCGTAAAATCGAAACAAGGAACAGCGTTCAGGCAATGGGCCACTCAAAAACTAAAAGAAATTTTAGTTCGTGGCTACGCTATCAACCAAAAACGTTTAGAGGAATTACAGCAAACCGTTCAACTTATTCAAAAATCTATTGGGGAAGAAACTAATTTAAAAGAAGCCAAAGGCTTGCTCGAAATCATCAGTCAATACACTCAAAGCTTTGTGTTATTGAACCAATTCGATAGCAATT
>JBIQMJ010000335.1:0-4958 GCA_044463445.1 Segetibacter koreensis | reverse complement strand
ATGAAATTGATTTTGGCTCTGTAACCATTCTTGACACCCTAAATCATACGGCTACGTTAACCGGAAAAATTTATCATACTTTTTTTGATAATTTTTTCTTCAATGAACTTCATTTTAAAACGAATCCGGTGGGAAACGGGCCTTCCAAATTTATTTTGTTGAACACTACTTCAAGTGACAACAATGAATTTTATGGCCACGTAGTGGGCCGTGCAGAATTGTCTTTAAATGGTTTTTTGACCGATATGCAAATGGATATTTCAGGCGAGCCAACAGATAGCAGCCATATTTATTTGCCCACTGGCGAAACGGCCGAATCAGGCTCGATGGATTACCTGACATTTACAAAGTTCGGCCGTGAAATGAAGGCTGATCTTATTTCACGGCAAAATACCAACATTAAAGTAAACATGGAACTTACGGCTAATCCTTTGGCTAAAATTGATGTAATATTGGATGAAACCACCGGGGATGTAATAAAAGCCCAGGGAAGCGGCAAACTGAACATCAGCGCCGGAACTTCCGAACCTTTAACGATCAGGGGCAGATATAATGTAGAGCAGGGGGAATATACTTTTAATTTTCAAACTTTTTTAAAAACCCCATTTACCCTGCAACAGGGCTACATTGAATGGCAGGGTGATCCATACCGGGCCAATCTCAATATTGACGCGATCTATCATGCCCAGAATGTAAGCATGAATAATATCCCTACGACCACCGGATACAGAAATATAAACGGAGACGTGGACATCATTTTCAAGCTGCGAGGGACTTTAAAAGATCCAAGGCCCGAATTTGAGTTCCAATTTCCTTTTGACAATCCTTTAAAATCTGATCCCATCGCCACTGAATATTTAAAAACAAGATTCCAGGAAGATAAGACAGCCCTGATGAACCAGGTAGCTTCGCTTCTGCTATTCAACCAGTTTATGAGCAGCGACCAGCCTTTGATCACCGGAAACAATACCGGGAATTTTGTAACAAGAAGTGTAGGGCAATTGCTCTCTGCCACTCTTTCTACTTCTCTCAATTCATGGTTGCAAAAAGTTTTAAATACCAAATCGGTAAACCTGATCACGAACATCAACACGGGCGATCTTAATTTTCAAAAGGGCGCTTCGCAAAAAGAACTGACCAACGTGGGTAACTTTGGCGTAAGAACTGCTTTTTTGAACAACAAATTATTGGTGACCGTAGCAGGAAATGTAGATTACAGGCTGGGCCAGGCAGTAGCCACTTCCAATTCCAATTTTTTATTCACGCCAGACGTTTCATTTGAGTATCTCATTTCGCCTAACGGCCAATTACGCGTGATAGGCTTCAACAGAAGCGATGCAGACATTGGGGATATCGCCGGTGTCACCAGGAGAAACCGCACCGGTATCCAGCTTTCTTACCGTAAAAATTTTGATACATTCACTGAATTTTTCACCAACGAAAATAAAAGGAGAAGAAATAAGAAGTAAGGATGTAAGTAATGTATTATTCCCCATTCACAACTCACCATTCACCAAAAACTTCCTCATCATATCCAACGCCATCACAGAGGTGACTTCAATGTTTTTTGCGCGGGCAAAACGTTGTTTCAATTTTTGAACCATTTGTTTTTTTGTATTTCCAACGGCTATCCAAACCGTTCCAACCGGTTTTTCGTCAGAACCGCCACCCGGCCCCATGATTCCTGTAACAGCAATGCCATAATCGGTTTTCATTTTATCCAAAATCCCTGAAAGCATTTCCCGGGCAGTTTCTTCGCTTACAGCGCCATAAGCATCAAGCGTTTGTTTTTTCACTCCCAGCAGGTCCTGCTTGATATCATTTGAATAACTTACAATACTACCTTTAAAATAAGCTGAAGAACCGGGAACAGAAGTGATCAGGCTTGCAACAGCGCCACCCGTGCAGCTTTCAGCGGTAGCGATTGTTTTTTTATTCTGCAATAATATTTTTCCTACCACTTGCTGCATGGACTCATCTTCATCGGCCACCATGTATTCCTTTACAAGTGCTTTTAATGCAGTAAACTGAGCTTTAATTGCATTTTCTGTTTTGATTTTGTCAAACCCGGAAGTGGACAAACGCAATCTTACCATTCCATAATTGGGCAAATAAGCCAGCCGGATGTCTTTAGGCAATTGGTCTTCAAAATCTTTGATCTTTTCAGCCAGCGCAGATTCTCCGATCCCCGCAGTAAGAATTGTTTTATGAAGAATAGCCGGAACCTGGAATTTTTTTTGCAAATAAGGAATGACGGTTGCCATGATGCCTTCCATTTCATAAGGAACGCCAGGCATGCTAATAAAAACGGTTCCTCCTTTTTGAAAGATCATGCCGGGGGCAGATCCTCTTTTGTTTTGAATCACTTCGCAAACGTCAGGAACTTCCGCCTGTTTTAAATTGACCTCACTTACCGGCTTATGGTATATTTTTTCAAAAAGATATTTCACATTCTCCAAAGCTTCCTTGTTAACAATTATTTTGCCGCCAAAATAATCACACAAAACTTTCTTGGTGATGTCGTCATTGGTGGGACCAAGGCCGCCCGTGATCAAAATAATCCGGGAAACTTTGCTTTCAAAATCCAATGCGCTCCGGATTTCTCCGGCATCATCTCCTACAGAAATCCGGTTTTTTAAAGCGACCCCTATCCTATTCAATTGTTGCGCTATCCAGGCGCTGTTGGTGTCTATGACTTGCCCGATCAGCAGTTCGTCGCCAATGGTAATTACCGAAGCGTAAATATTTTCCATAGTGCAAAATTAACTCAGAAAGAACTTTTATCTAACAATAACAGGATAGTCATTTTATAAATATAAATTTTAAGGTATAACTTTTGTGGAGAAATTGATCTAAAAGTTCATTGCATTTGCAGAGATTCTTATCCTTCTGAACCAGAATCCCTCCGATTATTCTTTCATATTTAAACCATTATTTTATGCCTAATTTACTCGAAATGGTGAAAGATTTTTTTACCAACGATTTTACCAATCATGCTTCTTCTGTTTTAGGTGAAGATACTTCAGGAGTAAGCAAAGCGTTAACAGCAATCATTCCTACCGGACTTGCAGGGATATTAAACAAAGCCACTTCCGGTACGGAAGGCGCCGGTGATGTTTTTGATACAGCCAAAAATTCTATGGATACGGTAACGGGTGAAACGCCCTTAACCTCAACTCAAAATATAGAAAAAGGGAACGGGCTCATCAATAATTTATTTGGTAGCAATCAATCAGGTATTTTGGGTTCTGTTGCCCGTTTTGCCGGGATAAAAGAATCTTCCTCTTCTACATTAATGGGTATGGTTTTGCCCGCTATTATGGGAATTTTAGGAAAACATGCTGAACAAAATAATTTGTCGGCAGAGGGCCTGGCAGGGTTTCTTTCTTCTCAAAAAGATCATATTACGCAGGCTTTACCTTCCGGATTAGGTTCCCTTGCCGGGACGCCGGGCTTAGGTTCTATCGGGGCTTCGGCGGCTAAAGTTGCTGCTAATATCCAATCACCGGATTTTAAAACCTCTACGGATGAAATCAAAACCATTTCCGAAACGCCGACTGCGAAATGGCTGGTTCCGCTCATTGTAATAGTAATAATATTTGCGCTTCTTTGGTATTTTTCAAGAAGCTGTAATGACACCAAACCAAGCACAGCAACTAACCTGGACACTACTTCTACCATGCAAAATAATAGTTCTGCGATGTCCCAGGATACTGCTGTGGCTACCACCGGATCGATCAATGTTACTTTGCCGAATGGTAAAGAATTGCAGGCACAAAAAGGTGGAATTGAAGATCAGTTGGTTACTTTTCTAAATAGTGATTGGAAATCTTTGAGTGAGGATTCCTTAAAAAACAGGTGGTTTAATTTTGACAACCTGAATTTTAATACAGGAAATGCTGTCTTACTTCCTGAAAGTGAAAAACAATTAGGTAATATCGCTGAAATTTTAAAAGCTTATCCGGATGCAAAAATAAAAATTGGAGGATATACTGATGCCTCCGGAAATGCTGCAGCCAATAAAAAATTATCGCAGGACAGGGCTGATGCAGCAAAAAAAGGATTAGATAAAAGAGGCGTCGGAAGCCAGGTAACCAGGGCAGAAGGTTATGGATCACAATTTGCAAAATATCCGACCTCAGCTTCTGATTCCGAAAGAGCGCTCGATCGCCATGTTTCAATCAGTGTTCGAAAATAATTTCTATCACCTTTCAGTAATATCTACGAAATCACTGGAAAATCCTTTTTAGCAAAGATGAAAATCCGGTGAATTCATTTTTATTGCTTTTTTTATTTTGGAAAAGAAGAAAAAGATTTAATTGGTATTCGCACCGGATTGGTTTTCATGCATTAAAACTTATCTAATTCAACATCCGGTATTCATTCGGCGATTGTCCGACTTTTTGTTTGAACAGTCGCGTAAAATGCTGGGGATATTTAAATCCTAATTCGTAAGCTATCTGACTAACCGATTTGCTTTGGTCAAATATCTTTTCTTTGGCTGCATCCATCAATTTTAAATGCAGGAATTCCTGTGCTGTTTTGCCTGTCTCTTTTTTTATTAAATCACCAAAATAGCCCGTTGATAAATTCAGCTCTCCGGCAAAATAAGCAACAGAAGGTAAACCTATATTGAGTGGCTTGTCAGAATGAAAATACTCATTCAATAAATTTTCAAATTTTCCTAAAATACCTTTGTGTACGTTATCACGGGTAATAAATTGCCGTTCATAAAACCGGGTGCAATAATCTAAGAACAATTGGATATTGGCTACGATCAATCTTTTACTGTGCTTATCCATCGCGTGTTCCAGCTCGTAATCGATCTTCGAGAAACAATCCAGTACAATCTTTCTTTCCCGTTCTGATAAATGCAGCGCTTCATTGAATTGATAACTGAAGACACTATCGTTTTGATATTAGTCAAACATTTTCAATTGGTTATGATTTTGTTCTTT
>JBIQMJ010000334.1:0-4973 GCA_044463445.1 Segetibacter koreensis | reverse complement strand
GTTAAAAATAAAGAAGAAAACATTATAATAGAGGCTGCAAAGAAAAACCAGTAGGATAGCATATTAAGAAAAGGAGAAGCCATATCCCTGGCGCCTATTTGCAAAGGAATCAGGTAATTTGAAAAAGTACCGCTCAACCCTGCCGTAAGTACAAAAAATACCAGGATGGTTCCGTGCATGGTTACCAAGGCATAGTAAAATTCTGTATCAAGCCTTCCTCCCTGCGCCCAATGGCCAAAGATATCCTCCAGCCAGGGAAATGTCTGATCAGGAAATCCTAATTGCAAACGAAATATAACTGAAAAAAATCCTCCGATAATGGCCCAGATAATTCCAGTAATCACAAACTGATGTGAAATCATCTTATGATCCTGGCTGAAAATATATTTAGTAATAAAACTTTGGTGGTGATGTTCATGGGTAGTGTGTCCGGTATCATGCAACACCACGGTTTTTTCATGCAAAACTTCTTCGTTGTCCATAATGATATTTTTTAAAACTCCTTTCGGATATTGTTTTTAATTATTGACCGGGCTAATTTCCCAGTGCCACATTTTTGGCAGAATTGGAGGAAGCATCAGTAATAAATTCTTTTGCTTTTCTATATTCCGGCCTTTGCTTTATCATCCATTCATTAAATTCTTTTTGAGTTTCAACCACGATTACGCCCCTCATACTAAAATGTCCTTTCCCACATAACTGGTCACAAACTATTTCATAGGCGAAATCAGGATTCCCGGTTCTTTTCTTCATTTCTTCTGTTGTATATATCGGGGTAAACCATTCAGTAGTTGGCGTTCCGGGAACTGCATCCATTTTAAGACGAAATGCCGGAAGTCCTACGTCATGTACTACGTCCATAGAGTTAATTACAAACTTAACCGGCTTGTTCACCACAACATGAACCGTAGTAGCAACATGAATGTCATCATGGCTGGCTGCATCAGACCAATCAACGCCCAAAGGGTTCTGCTTTGCAGGATCGATCAATTTATAATTCTTTCTTCCAAGAATATTATCTTTACCCGGATACCTGAATTCCCAGGCAAACTGGTGGCCGGTAATTTCAATTACCTGTGCATTTTTTGGGGCGTCACCGGTAAATTTGAACCAGTACTTTAATCCAAATACCACCAGAATAGTAAGCGTAATGGCAGGAACTCCTGTCCATATTATTTCAAGTTTATTACTATGGGTAAAATAAAGAGGCTTTCGCTTATCTGATTCCTGGTACCTGAACGAGAACCAGAACAATAAAATCTGAGTGATGAAGAAAACAATACCGGTGATTATGATGGTAATCCACATCATGGTATCAATACTTTGGCCCTGGGTAGAGGCAGCACCATAAGAAAATAAGGTCTTATGGTACAGGAGATCGTTACACCACCAAACGCCAATCAATCCCAGTATTAAAAAAACGATCATTAAAAACCCGTTAATCTTATTATCTTGTTTCCTGGCTTTTTCTTCTCCTTTCAAAATGCTCACATATTCGCTGGCCTTCGAAATCTGAAAAATCACAATAAAAACAAGTATAACAATCGCTATTAAAAAAAAGGTATTCATGTTACTTTATTTTTCCTGATCCGGTGTCCGGACTTTTTATTTTATACTTTCGCTTCTTTGCAGAAATTAACTCTTAAACTGTTACAATTGGGCTCTAAATTGAGACTAAAAAAGGATTTTTTATTTAAAATTCTGATCGGTCAAAGTTACATTTAAGATTCATTCAAATTCCGAGAACTTTATCTAAAATTCAATCCATCAGACAAAATGAATAATACTTTCTTTTATAAAAGGATTATTCTTTGGTGTCATTGCATACTTAGTAGCAAACCTGTTTACCCCCCACATTACTATTCCTACAAACCCTAATGAAATTCCTATTTCAAACCAACTGATATGTGGATGCATTTTTACAGTGCCTGGCATTATCATCTGATAAAAATCTATCCAGTGCCCGACAATAATCAAAATACACATAAAGGTGACTATAAAATAATTTCTCTTAGTAGCTCTTTTCATAAAAATCAGGATTGGCGCCACGAAGTTTAAAACGAGATTCAGATAGAATAGTCCTTCATACGGCCCCTGCAACCGGATTTTAAAATATATGGTTTCTTCAGGGATATTACCATACCACTGCAACATAAACTGGTCAAACCACAGGTAAGTCCAAAATATTGAAAAGGCAAACATGTATTTTCCCAAATCCTGTAAATGTTCTTTATTCACAAAAGGAAGTTGTCCACGGTTCTTGAAATAAATAACAAATAAAGTAAGTAAGGCAATTCCTGCTACGAACTGGCTGCCAAAGGTATACCAGCTAAACATTGTACTAAACCAATGGGTTTCGATACTCATGATCCATAGCCAGGGAATTATTGATCCGATAGTTACTACATAAAAAACTACATAATAAGCTGAAACGCCCAATGTTTTTTTGTACCATTTTTTAGAAGTTTCATAATCCATGGTACCGTCTTCATCACTTTTTAAACTTAGATCACGCAATTTCTTTCCCCAATAAGACCATAGGAAAATAGTAAGAAGGGAATACAATAAAAATACAGCCGGATTTAAAAAACCGCTTTTACCCTTTACGACCACATCGTGTGCCAAAACATCTTTATCCAACCACATATAAATGTCGCCCCGGTGGCCAAGCACTATGCAAAGAAATACCACCATTGTAATTCCGCCCATCACCGGCACCACTGAAGACAACGCTTCTGTTACTCTTCTGAAGGCTTCCTGCCATCCGCTCATCGCCAGTGTGTTGATAACAATAAAAAAAGTAGCAACGTTGGTAAGTAATAGCCAGAAAATACTGTTTAGCAGAAGGACGGACCAAAAGCGGGTACTGTTAAGATTACTTCCATCTGCCCCGGCAATTGGATTTAAAAATATGATACCAAGAATAAGGGTAAGTAAGCCGACTATCATTAATCCAGTTGACCACTTTTTAAATCCCGCCGGTGCTACATACTGATTGTTCATTAAATAAGGTATTTTTTGTATTAAATTTAATGTTGTTCCGCCTGATTATTTTGAAGTTGAATCAGCCGGGGTCGCAGGAGTTGTGCTACCGCCTGATACTTCCAACTGATGTTTTTTAATATATTGTATTACCATCCATCTTTGCTTCCTGGTCAATTGTGAAGCATAGCTTCCCATATTATTCTTACCATAAGTTATAGAATGAAACATTGTCCCCACGGGCATTTTTAAATAAATTGAAGTAGTAAGGTTGGCCACTGCAGGAACTTTTCCTCCCGTAGCCAACGGGCCTTGCGCATCCATCTTTTCACCATGGCAAATAGCACAATTGATATTGAACAAGCGTGCTGCCTCCTTCATTTCGCTGGAATCAAGCGGAGGAAGAGGATCTTTTATCTGGGCGCTTAATCTGTACCCGTTGGTATCATCCGGCAATGGGTAAGGGAATAAATCACCTCGTCTGATAGTGCCTTCAACCGGATACGGAACATATTTAATATTTTCCTTAGCCAGGTTGTTGGGAGCATATGCTTCGTAAGCACGGCTATAAGCCATGTCCGGCATATAGGTTACACCCGGGCGTTTATTACTGCAACTATCCATCACTACAGCCAGCGCTATTATTATTACAAAAGTTGAAAGAATTCTTATTTTTTTCATATCTGAAATTCTTATTTCGAATTTTTAGTCATTTAAAATCAGGCACCAGTAAATCAACAAATTATAAAGATTATTATTTTACTCCCCTATTGCCACCTCTTCAGCCCGATACAATTTTTGTTCTTTATCATATCTGCCAAACCACCATCCTGCTTCAGCGTCCTGGGTATTTATTTCTATTGCACCGTTGTCTCTCAAAAAGTTCTCAATTTCAACCGGATTGGAATTTGGAGTACATTCAATCACCATAGTCATCAAATCATCTGTGGATCTCAAATTAAAATGATGCTTTTTAACACCAGGCATCATCTGGCACAACCAACAATAGGTGTAAACCATTCCCACAGCGGATAATAAAACTGTCAGTTCAAAAGCAATAGGGATGAAAGCAGGCAAAGGAAAGTGAGGCTTACCACCAATATTTAAAGGCCAGTCGACAGCAAAAATATATCCCATTCCGCCAATGGCTATTGAAGTACCGGTGATACCAAAAATAAAACCCATTGTGTGTAAACTGGTTTCTCTTAATCCAATTGCCTTGTCAAGTCCATGAATAGGAAATGGCGTATATACATCATGGATCTTATAACCTGCTCTCCGAACGTTTTTCACGGCAGGAAATAAAACTTTTTCATCTTCGAAGGAACCAACAACAAATTTTTTAATCATACTCTTACCCTGCGCGGGCTGTTTAAATTAATAATGCCTTTCTTTTTACTTAAAAAATTAATGAGCGTGCGCTTCCACTTCTTCTGCGTAAAATTTATCTGCACTCATTTCTTCCATACCAGACATTTTATCTTTGTAATTTTCACCACTTAATTTCAAAATTGCCTTAATTTCAGCTGCTGCAATTACAGGGAAATATTTAGCAAATAAGAAATAGCAAACAAAGAATAAACCAAAAGTGCCAAGATAAAATCCTATTTCCCAAATGGAAGGGCTGTAATAAGTTGTCCATGAAGAAGGAAGGTAATCTCTGTAAATAGAGGTTACAATGATCACAAAACGCTCGAACCACATTCCGACATTTACAAGGATAGCGAGGAAGAAGGTGAACATTACATTTCTTCTCAATTTTCTTGACCAAAAAAGCTGTGGTGACACCACGTTACAGAACATCATCCCAAAATAAGCCCAGCCATAAGGACTGAAAATATTTACCCTGTTTTCACGGAAAGCCCACCATTCGTAAGTGTTCTGGCTATACCAGGCCACAAACAATTCAGAAAGATAAGCACAACCTACTATGGATCCCGTAAGGACGATTACTTTGTTCATCGCTTCAATATGGCCGATGGTTATATAAT
>JBIQMJ010000333.1:0-4986 GCA_044463445.1 Segetibacter koreensis | reverse complement strand
GTACCGGCGTAAAATAAACGTAGCCGCCGGTTTCAGGGTTTTGAGTGGAAAGAATGTGATTGTAAATCGTGCGCTCATAATAATCTGCATATTTTGCCGACGGATTTTTTCTGAATAAATCTTCGGTAAGTTTCAGCATGTTGTTGGAGTTGCAGCTTTCCGGCCCTTCCACATCATTGATGAAATCAATGCATGATGCAGCACTTGGAAAGAATTCACGGCGACTGTTGCCACCAAATGCTAATGTGCGATTGGTAGTAACCGTTTGCCAGAAAAAACTTCCTGCATCGGCATATTTTTTATCGCCGCTCAATTCACCAATTCTTGCAAATCCTATTGCCTTCGGCACTTGCGTGTTGGCGTGTTTGTTATCCAGGTTATCGATTCCTTCAGACATCGGACCTAATAACATGTGGTGTGAAAACCTTTCTGCAGCAACTAAATATTTTTTATCGCCTGAGATTGCGTAAGCATCCGCCAGCACTTCATTCATGCCGCCCTGTTCTGTATCGAGCATGGATTGCATTTGCGCATCAGACAATTTTGCCGTGATGTTTATAGCCCAATCACAAAAACGCAAAAACATATTTTTTGCTTGTTTACTGCCAGCATATATCCATGCATCTCTCAAACCTGCATACATTTTATGAACGTTATACCAGGGAACCCAGCCTGCATGAAAAGCTTTGAAATCGCTATCTTGTACAGACTTCCAAACGGCTGCGCTATTGGGAACACCGCCCACATAACCAATCCCCCAGCTTTTATTATTCTTTGCATTCGCATCCTGGCATTTTTGTAATTCAGCAATCATGTAGAGCAATCTTTTTTTGCATTCGGCATTTCCGGTAGCCGCGTTGATTGCCATTGCCGTTAAATAGTGCCCACCAATATGGCCATCCAAACCTGCCCAATTGGTATAGCTTGAATCTTTTGGTTTTAATCCCGATTCTTTTAAATACGGTGCTAACAAACGGTCAACTTTATATTTCAAAAGTGTTTGAATATTTAAATTGCGTGCACGCTTAAACGGGCCGTCTAATAATTTCACATCGCCTAAATTAAATTCATTCCGGTATAGTTTTTCCTGTGCATACATATTGCTGCATAGAAAACTGAAACCAATTAATAAACTATAAAATGCTATTTTCATTTTAGGAAAATAATTTAAATCATACTTTTTAAAGGATACACTAATCATATCCATACAACAGGTAAGAAAAGATAAATATAAGGTGAACACTTATTAATATTAATAGCCAGGGTTTTGTTTTAAATTAGGATTTTTATCAATCTCGGTTTTGGGAATGGGAAACAATGCTCTGTAAGCGCCGTTGGGTGAATGTGACAACCATGATTTTTTGGTGAATACGCCAAAGCGGATCATGTCTGTTCTTCTTCGTGCTTCCTGGTTAAATTCCCAGGCCAGTTCGTCCAGAAAACGTCCGTATTGAATATCAGCGCCGCCTTCATCAGTTGAAGTGAGGTGATTTCTCAAACCATAATCATAGCTGCTTCCCATTAATAACTGGGCGCCTGTTACCACCGCTTTTGCAGGATCAGATTTAAAATCTCTTTCACGAACCTTCGTTACTATTGCGGCTGCTCCGTCAGCATCACCAGTGCGTAACAAACATTCCGCTTTCATCATCAGTACATCTGCATACCTGAACAATGGCCAATCATTGCTTAATCTGTTGGTGGCTCCCATTGCTATTTCAAATTTTCCGAGGCGGTAACCATCTACTTCCTCTGACTGATCAACCCCCGGAAGGTAATTGCGATACGCCAAAGGCTTTCCCACAAAGGCACCCATCGTTCCAAAAAGGCTGTCGCCATTGGCAGTATATTGTTGCCCCATGATAAAGTTATCGGTAAGCCTGCTGTCTTCAGGATCAAACGTGCTGATGAATTGCGGAATAGCGCAAACTCCTCCCCACGGTGAAAACTGGAGGTTGTATGTTTTCTGATTTTCAGGTTCCAGCGTTTGCATATGAACATCGAACGAGTTCCAGTCATTCACATATTTCGAATCAAAAGGCAATGCAAAAATGATCTCTCTTGAATTTTCATTTTCAGTAACGAAAACATTTTTCTGATTCGGTTCCAGGATAAACTTGCCGGTAGCATTGGCAAAATTGATAATGGTGTCACAAACGGCTATACATTTTTCCAATTCGGGTGAGCCCGTATATACTTCGGCGTTCAGATACATTTTTGCCAAAAGCGTAAGCCCGGCCCATTTATTAAATTTACCGTAAGTTTTTGTACTTACATCATCTGTTACCTTTGGTATGTTTTCTACTAAATCTTTTACAATAAAATCATACACTTCTTTTCTTGAGTTCTGCACCGGTAAATAACCTGCAGGCACATCAAATCTGTCAACAATAGGCACATTACCATAGATGTCACATAATATCCAATAATAAGAAGCTCTCAGCAATTTCATTTCTCCAACTAAAGAAGCCGTATCTTTTGAGGCAACAGGAATAGCGCCTGATTGAACCTGGTAAATGATGCGGTTGCAATTGGTGATCCCCTGGTAGGCCCTTGTCCAGATATTGATCACTACATCATCATCGGTGGTCCATTTATGTTCGTGAAGCCGGCGATAAACTCCGCCATCCACCCATCCGTTGGGGCGCGCTGGTGTCAGCATTTCATCTCCCGAAACTTCCTGCGCCCTGTAAACTGTATTCCATTGTAAAAGAAGGCCACGCCAGTCAACATATGCCGCGCCCGCTAATGCAGGAAGTTCTGAACTGGTGGGTGTGAATTCACCCGAAATTATCTGATTGTAAGAAGTGTCCTTCAGCTTGGTACAAGCTGAAAAAATTAGTGGAATAGAAAGAATCGTAATTATTCCAATTTTTATAGAATGATTTATTTTTTTCATTTCTTTATTTATTAAAGGTTAGAAGTTAACATTAAGGCCAAGACTGAACGTCCGTGTAGTCGGATACTTGAAGGGAGAATCAATTCCCGGATCAAGGCCGGAAGTGGGAACCTGTACCACACCTGATTGAGCGGTAGAGGTGCCATTTCGTAAACTCACTTCAGGGTCGATGCCTTTGTAACCTGTAATAATAAATGTATTGAGCGAGGCTATATAAATTCTTACTGACTGAATGTATTTGATGCCCGTTTTTTTGAAATTATATCCGAGTGTGATATTATCTATTTTCCAGAAATCACCATTCTCGATGTAATAACTGTTGAATTCAACAGGGGATTTTAAAACAGCCTTCCCGAATACAGGATCGTAAGCATTTTTCAAAAGATTGTATTGGGCTTGTGTCGGATTTTCAAACATCATTCTTTGAAGGTTTGCTATCTGAAATTTGAAAGCGCCTCTTTGTGTGATGGCCAAATCCCAATTTTTATATTGGAAATTATTGTTCCACGATAAGTAATATTTGGGAAGTCCATTGCCAATTACTTTTTTGTTTTCAAAGGAATGGCCGAAGCTGGAATAGTTGACCGGCTTACCATCCTGGCCTTCATAGATCCATTGTCCATAATTGGCTGCATCAGATGGATCATTCCCAATACCTACCACTTTGTAACCATAAAAATCGCCAACGGGTCCACCAACTTTTAGCAGGTGAGAGAAAGTCTGTATTGGAGGAAAAATAGCGCCAATGCGGATATAGTCCGTAGATGTTTTATATAAATCGTTGGATAAACTTTTCAGTTTGTTGGAGTTGGTAGAAAAGTTCACCATGGAGTTCCAAATAAAATTTTTATTAGTAACCGGAATAAAATTGAGCGATACTTCGATTCCTTTATTCTGTAAAGTTCCCACATTGGCAAGTGTCCGGTTATAAAGATTAGGAGGGCTGGGAACTTCAAACAAATAAAGAAGGTTGTGAATTTGCCGGTCATACAAATCAATGCTGCCGCCTGCTCTACCCTCTAATATACTAAAATCAAGCCCGATGTTGGTCTCCCTTTTTTCTTCCCATTTCAAATTCGGGTTAGCGTTCTGAGTAGGGATGAGGGTTTGGATCCATGATCCGTTAGACAATACAAAACCACTGTAACCGAGCAAAGCCACACCACGGAACAGATCAGAAGGTTGTGAACCTGTAACACCATAACCTATTCTTAATTTCAAATCATTAAAAATATTTTGATGGCTCATGAATGCTTCACGGCTAATTCTCCATCCTGCTGACACAGCCGGGAAAGTTCCCCATTTATTGTTGGTTCCCCATAACTGGCTTGCTTCTTCTTTTCTTACGCTGGCCATAAGCAAATAACGTTGGTCATAATTGTAAGTGAGCCTTCCAAAGAAACCGATAAGATTAGTAGTGGATTTATAATTATTAATTAGCCCCACATAATCACCGCTGCTGATGGCTCTTCCAAGGCCGATATTATGCCAGCTAAAAATATCTGTAGGGAAATCCCAGTTTGTCATTGAATGATTGGTGTAATCATTTTCCTGGTAACTGTATCCGCCAAGAAGAGAAAAATTATTTTTAGCAATCGATTTAGAATATTCTCCGGTCAATTCCATTAAGCGATCGATTGATTCAGCGCCTCCTTCCCTTACATAACCGTTCCGTCCATCCCTTAAGGTAGATGCGTGTTGTTTGGTTTCAGCATATCCATATTCCTGCATCCATTTTGAATAAGAGAATAATGAAGAAAGCTTTAAACCTTTTATTGGTGTCAAAGAAAGAGTACCATTATATCTCGTCAGGGTTTCATTGGTTTGCCCATCACTTTCCATAATATCAGAAACAGGACTTTGATATTCAAATTTTGTCAATTCCTGGAACCAGGCGCCGGTAGAATCTTTTACGGGAGCAGTAGGATTTTGGCGCAAAGCCTGTAAATAATCAAAAGTATTGAAACCATTCAGTTTTCTCGAAGAACTAAATCCATTTACATTTATTTTAAGTTTATCATTAAACATACTGTGATTCATATCAAATCTTCCTGAGAAAACCTGGTTGTAAGATTTTAAGAACAATC
>JBIQMJ010000332.1:0-5020 GCA_044463445.1 Segetibacter koreensis | reverse complement strand
AAAATGTAATTGTTTTTGATTATTACTGGCGATTGATGCGCAACCTGAAAATTGATTCCGAAGAAAAACTATTATCTTATTTGGGGAAAATAAAACCAAAGCCTCAGATAATTTCTATAATTCATTTTCAAAAAAAGATTCCGAATTCTTTATTAAAAATTGGGGTGATATCAAAGTTATTTATGTTGATGAGTTATTGTAGAATGGCTATTAGTAACCTATGAATTTATCAAAATTTTCCAGGCCGATACAGGAAGTGAAATCTATCAATAAAATTCTCAAAAATGTTTGTAGGTATTGATTTACAGTAAACCAACCAATTACCTGAATTTTCATTTTACGCATTCGCCAAACCTAATTCTACTTTTATTTTATATAGAACCTTCCCTAAAAATGGAATATTTTGAATGGCTTTAAGTGTTTTCAATCGCAAAGTCCACAGCTTATTTTTCCAGCTAAATCCCAGGTATTTTTTTACCACCCGGCTGGCTTCTTTTAAAGACAGATTGTATTTTTCTGAGCTAATGCCGCCAGGAACATTTATGGCAAGAATTTCATTGAGGAAAATAAATTTTTCATTTCTTATCCGGGCTACAAAATCAAAATCCATCGCTATTTTGAAAGAATTATCATACAAGCCATGTTTGCCATACAATTCTTTTCTTACGTACATAGTTTGATGTGAAAGGCTTCGCATCCCGCGGTATAATTTTTTGGGCTCAAATGGTTTTCCAAGTGTGATCCAAATGCCACTGCGCTGGTAGCGATATTTTCCGTGAAGCCACATTAAATTTTGGTCAGCATCAAATTTTTCCAAAACAATTTGAACCACATTTTTATCATAGAAAAGATCGCCGGAATTGAGCAATAGAATTATATCGCCTGAAGATCTTTCAATTCCTTTATTGAAGGCATCAGCAATTCCTTCATCCTTTTCATTAAAAACTTTTCGGAATGAAACATGATTATTTTTTAAAAAATAATCTTCAATTTCATTATTGGTTGAGCCGTTAATAATAATGTGTTCAAAGGGTGAAATGGTTTGCTCATCTACTGATTTGCAGGTACCTAAAACTTCCTGCAAATTGTTAAAGCAAATGGTTATGATAGATAATTTTGTCAAATTTTCCGGTAATTTTTGCCAGGAAAAAAATCTGCATTTATAACAAATGCGGATCCGGTTCTTTCTTTTTTACAGAATAATAAACGATGGCTGCGATAATAAGCAATGCTACCAAAATGTTGGCAATAATGCTGATCAAACGCCCGGTAGTAAAGGATTTTGGCTCAAACCTGAATTCAATTTCATGATTGCCGGCCGGAATATACATGCCCCGCAATACATAATCGGTTTTTACATAATCCGCTTTATTGCCATCAATATAAACGTTCCATCCTTCGGGATAATACACTTCACTGAATACGGCAAATCCCGGAAAGGCAGATGAAAATCTGTAATCTATTTTATCGTTGAGATTCTGTACAAACTTGATAGAAGCCACTGAGTCATATTTAGGCGCAGCGGTGATTTGGCCTTTATATTTATTTTCAACAATGGCGGTATCTTTCAAATCAGTGCTGTCGAGCGCCGCCATTTCCTCGTCGGCATTGTCCACATATTTTATTCCTTTTACCAGCCAGCAATTTCCAAATGCACCGGGGTTTAGCTGTGCTACAGCCTTTCCGGTTTGCGGATCGGTGACGATAAAATATTTGGTATTCAGCATATTGAAAACCCGCATATTCCCTTTGCTCAGTTGATGCGTAATGATGTCATTGTACAGGCCCAGTTTTGCAGGATGATAGCCACCTACTGAATTCAGGTGATAGGCTGTTGTGGCATCATTAAAAGGATCAACGGTTTCATTAAACACCCGGAAATTAGCATGATCCGGATCTTTCAGGATTTGGTTTATTGCCGGCGAAGGAACAAAGGCGGACTGAAAATCTTCAGGCTCTACATAATTATTGGTATTCAGGTATCGCAAAGCCACTCCAAGAAGATCATAGGCCGTTAAAATAATGAGGGCACCCACCAATATTTTTTCTGTAACTTTTTTTCTCAAATACAATCCCATCAGAAGTATGGCAATTCCAATTAAAATAAATGATCGGAACAGGTCTTTGCCCATCAATGTTTTTCTGTCGGATTGCAAAGATCTTATAATACTGCTGCTGGTCTGCTCTGCCTGTTGCTCCAATTGAGGAGGAGCCTGCTGTCCGGAAGGAACGCGCATCATACTTTGTTTGAAATTTTCTTTGATGGCTTTGTCATTTGGCCCGGAAAACGAAGCAGTCATATAAAAAATGGCAAGCAGTGCAAGAATAACTCCAGTGATAATAGTGGTGGTTTTCAATTTTTTCCAGGCTTCTGCCATGTCAATATCTTTTGAGATCAATTTAGAAAGCGCCAGAACTCCCATCAGTGGAAAACATAATTGCGGTATGACCAGCGCCATTGTGGGCGCCCGGAATTTGCTGTAAAATGGGAGATAATCAAAAAGAAAATAATTGAAACTCTGGAAATTGGCGCCCCATGCAAGCAAAACACCAAAGGCGCTTGCGGCAATCAGCCACCACTTGTACCACGATTTTAAGTAAACCACTCCAAAAATAAATAGCAGGCAAATGATAGCTCCTAAATAAACTGGTCCCGATGTTATTGGCTGATCGCCCCAATAAGAATAATGGTTTTCCATTTGCAAAGCCTGGTCCTCGGGAACGCCTAATTGCGAAAATTGCTCAACAAATTTTGAATCACCATTGTGTTCTTCTCCTCCATTGCTACCCCCGTATAATCCCGGCACGATGAATGTAAACGTTTCTCCAAAACCAAGGCTGTACCTGAAAGCATAATCTTTATCCAAACCTCCTTTGGTTTTATTGCCCTCGATATCCTGCGTCAGTTCTGACTTTCCGCCGCGCATACTTTCTTTTGCATATTCGTAGGTAGGCATCATCGAAACCGCGCAACAGGCAAGTCCCACGATTCCTGCCAAAAGCCCGATTCCAGTGCTTTTTAGCGCATGGGCAAATTGTTTTTCCTGGTAACTTTTTATTAAAAAAGCTATGGTCATTATCACTGCAATGATCAGCGTGTAGTAAACAATCTGAACATGGTTTTGGGCTATTAACAGTGAAGAAATTAAAGCAGTAATGGCGAAACCTGCCAGGTATTTTTTCTTGTAAATCAAAAGCAGTCCTCCCAACACTGCAGGTGCATAACCTATAGAAATCATTTGGGTGTTATGCCCGACGGAAACGATTACCGGGTCAAAAGTAGAATACGCATAAGCCAGTCCACCGAGAATGCTCACCCAGGGATTGGCGCCGGCGACGAGGCATAAAAAATAAAAGCAGATGCAGGCTAAAAAGAAAAATCCTGCAGGAATGGGAAGTCCTAAAGTGAGTACGTCAGCAAGGTAGCCCACGGTAATTTTTGTCCGCGGATCGAACGCGATCTGGTAGGCGGGCATGCCGCTGAACATACTGTTGGTCCATAAAGGGAAGTGGCCATATTTATCTTTAAATTCAAAAGATTGTTGCGCCATCCCATGCCATTGCTGGGTATCAGATTGCTGTGGCACTTTTCCCTGGAAAGCAGGCTTACAATAAATGACAGCCACAATTAAAAAAATTACCACAGCAATAATGTGAGGAAGTATTTTTTGAAAACTTGAATTCTTCATGGAAAGATTTTTCTTTTAGGAAGCAAAGTAAATGATAATAATGTGAAAATTAGAAAATGTGAAAATTAAGAAATGTGAAAAATGCAGTAGACAAACAAATAATCCGGATTTTTGTTTTATTGCCTTGTCAATTTTTTTGAAGCAACAAAATTTGCAGCAAACATTTCAAATCCCTTATCTTAGTTTTTTTAACTGAATTTATGGCATTAAGCAGAATCTGGGCGGCTTTTATCATCATTGCGTTTCTTGCAGCTACCTTTCAATGCATTTTTATCAAAGGAGATACCAATATTTACAGCCAGATGGTAGTTGGAAAATCGGGCGATACTTTGAACACCAAAACGATTGATACTGCTTCTTTGGCGCCAGTAATTTTGAATACATTACAAAAGGGGAAAACTTATACTGACGGAACCACTAAATATACCAGAAATACAGATGGTAATTATATCTCTTACAAGGAACAAAGCGCAGATGGAATTATATCTACAGCAAAGACCGCTGTAGATATTTCTATCAATCTTATTGGCATTATGGCTTTATTTATGGGCTTTATGAGCATTGCCGAAAGGGCAGGAGGTATCCGGCTTTTATCAAAGATTGTTGGCCCGTTCTTCTCAAAATTATTTCCTGAATTGCCAAAGAACCACCCGGCAATGGGCCACATGGTGATGAATTTTTCTGCCAATCTTTTGGGGCTGGATAACGCAGCCACGCCTTTTGGATTGAAAGCAATGGAAAGCCTCCAGGAGCTGAATCCCAGCAAAGACACGGCTTCCAATTCGCAGATCATGTTTTTATGTTTGCATGCAGCAGGGCTTACTTTAATTCCGGTGAGCATCATTGCCATCAGGGCATCACTGAATGCTTCCGATCCTACTTCTATTTTTATCCCGTGCATGATCACCACATTTGTAGCCACGATAACTGCAATGCTTATTGTTTCCTTCAAACAGAAAATAAATATTTTTCAACCAGTAATATTATTGTGGGTACTGGGAATTTCTGCGGTTATTTCTATAATGGTTATTTATTTAAAAACGTTGGATTTTACCGGCGTGCAAACATTCTCAGGAATATTGAGTAACGGTATTATTTTAATACTTTTCTTTTTTATCATTCTTGGTGCATTATACAAGAAGATAGATATTTTTGACGCTTTTGTGGAAGGAGCCAAAGGCGGATTTGAAATAGCTGTAAAAATTATTCCTTATCTCGTTGGAATGTTGGTTGCCATCAGTCTGTTGCGCACCAGCGGCGCTTTTGAGGTGGTCATTGACGGCATGAGAAGTTTGTTTTCCTTATTAGGTACAGATACAAGATTTGTTGCC
>JBIQMJ010000331.1:0-5025 GCA_044463445.1 Segetibacter koreensis | reverse complement strand
TATTCTGCGCCCAATGAAGCGATGTGGTGTTGCGTGGGAACAGGCATGGAAAATCATGGAAAATACAATGAATTTATTTATACGCATTCCGGTGATTCGTTGTTTGTAAATCTGTTTATCGCGTCTGAATTAAACTGGAAAGAAAAAGGAATTCAAATCACGCAGCAAACCAAATTCCCTTTTGAAGAAAAAACGAAGCTACTTATTACGCAAGGCAGCTCTTCATTCAAATTAATGATTCGTTATCCGTGGTGGGTAGCTGATGGGGCTTTAAAAATTACCGTGAATGGAAACAGTGTTTCATTTACCAATCATCCTTCTTCTTATGTAACGATCAACCGCAATTGGAAAAGAGGTGACGTAATAGAAATTACTTTGCCGATGCATAACACCATCTCACCTCTACCGAATGTGCCGCAATACATCGCCATTATGCACGGACCGATTTTGTTGGGTGCAAAAACAGGAACAGAGGATTTGAAAGGACTGATTGCAGACGACAGCCGCTGGGGACATATTCCCAGTGGTAAAAAATTACCGGTAGATAAAGCGCCGATTTTTGTTGCAGATAATGTGTCATCCATTACGCATGATTTGGTTCCTATAAAAAATGAACCGCTTCACTTCACTCTTAAAAATGTGAAAGTGATCAATCCGATTCATATCGAATTGCAACCTTTCTATCAAATCTATGATGCGAGATATATGATGTACTGGATGGCATTGAGTAATGAAGGATATCAAAAGTATATTGATTCGATTGCTGCATCTGAAAAGCAAAAACTCGATCTGGAAAAACGAACCGTTGATTTTGTAAATCCCGGCGAACAGCAACCCGAAGTAGATCATGGAATACAAAGTAGTAAATCAAGAACCGGCAACAACCAGGATCAAATGTTTCGTGAAGCCTTTAATGGCGGTTATTTCAGTTACAACATGGCTACTAATAACCAAACGGATTTGAGTTTGATGGTTCGTTACTGGGGCGCTGAATGGGGCAGCCACAAATTTGAAATTTATATTGATGATAAAAAATTAGCAACGGAAGACAATACCGGCAAATGGAATCAATCACAATTCAAAGAAATAATGTATCCAATTCCTGATGAAATGGTAAAAGATAAAGAAAAGGTGCGTGTAAAATTTGTAGCGTTGGATGGAAGTTCAGCAGGGCCGGTGTATTATGTACGCTTAGTGAAAAATAAATAAAATACCTCACTGCGCATTGAATGAAAAGATGAAGAGATTGAATTTTTCGGAACTTATAATTTTGCAGGAAAAGTTTCTAACAGTAACCGAAGAAATAGTACTGCTTTTTATTTAACTTCTAATTTTTTGAATAAAAAAAATAGAGATAAAAGATAAGAGCTTTTTATCGGGCGAATCGAAATGCTTCAGCGGCCTGAGTCATCCAATATCAAAAGCGTTCTTAAATTGAAAATAATTTTGAAGGCGACCTGTCTGAAATACAATTTATCCAGGCCCATCGTATTTTTAAATTTCGTATTTTTATTTTATGGAAATAAGGGAGCCAGCCGTAGCCTACGGTAAAGAAAAATTTTCTATTGAAGAGTATCTCCGAATGGAGAACACGGAGGTAGTAAAACATGAATATTACCAGGGTGAAATTTTTGCCATGTCGGGCGCTAAGGTGCCGCACAATACTATTGTCGTTAATTTATTAATCAAACTTGGCCAAAAATTAAAAGGCAAAAAATGCAAGCCTTTCAACAGCGACCAGCGCATACATATTCCATCCAATACCCTTTTTACTTATCCTGACATTTCCATCATTTGCGGAGAAATCATCACACTCAATAATGATGAGTATAATGTGTTGAACCCAACCGTAATTATTGAAGTACTTTCCAGTTCAACTAAGAATTATGATCGTGGAGAAAAATTCAAATTATACCGTGATATAACCACGCTTAAAGAATATATTTTGGTGGATTCTGAAAGCATTCACATTGAAACATTCAGGCTGAACGAAAATGATCATTGGGAACTGGAAGAATATAATTCGGCAGAAGATATTCTTATCATTAAAGCCATTGAAGAAAATATTACGCTCTCTGAAATTTATGATAGCGTTCAAATTAATGATTAGCCTTCTAAAGTAAACAAAGAAATATCAATACTTTTTATTTTACTTCTTAATTTTTGAACCAAATAAAATAAAGGTAAAATGCTTCAGCGTCCTGAGCCATTCAATATCAAAAGCGTTCAGGGCCCGAAACAATATCCGACAGGGAAAATCTAAAAAATATGGATGTAAAACTATTCTTTCTTATGCCAGTTATTATGCTGAATCTTTCTTGCGTAAAATCTCAAAAGTCTCCCGGTTATAAGTTGGTTTGGGCAGATGAATTTAATAAAAACGGGGTCCCCGATTCTTCTAACTGGACTTATGAAAACGGATTCGTTCGCAACCACGAATTGCAGTGGTACCAGCCACAAAATGCCCGCTGCGAAAACGGTAAGTTGATCATTGAAGCCAAAAGAGTAGCGCAACTGAATCCGGAATATGTTGCCGGAAGCAAGGACTGGCGAAAGATCCGGGACCGCATTCATTACACCTCTGCCTGTTTACTTACAAAAGGCCTTCATTCGTGGCAATATGGCCGCTTCTTTTTGCGGGCGCGTATTGATATCAGCGATGGAATGTGGCCGGCATGGTGGACCTTAGGTATGGATAAAAATTGGCCAGCCAATGGCGAAATTGATATCATGGAATATTACCGGAAGATATTGTTGGCTAACATTGCCTGTTCGGACCAAAATGGTAATGCCCATTGGTTCAGCAACCGTTTCGATATGGATTCGCTGGGTGGAGAAAAATGGGCTTCCCAATTTCACGTTTGGCGAATGGATTGGGAGGAAGAATCTATCACTTTGTACGTAGACAACCAATTGCTGAATAGTGTGCCATTAGATTCCCTGGTAAATAAAGACGGAAGCGGATTTAATCCTTTCAAACAGCCGCATTATATGCTTCTCAATTTAGCTATTGGAGGAGATAACGGCGGAGATCCTTCCCATACTTCTTTTCCAAAAAAATTTGAAATAGATTACGTTCGCGTGTATCAAAAAATAAAATAAAAAAAGATGGTATTCAAATTTTTACAAGGTTGCCAACCTTCAGAAATTAGTTTCAATTTAAAAACACTTTTCTAAGGTTGGCAACCTTTTCATAACCGACAAAAATATTTAGAATTCTTTTTTATAGCCAGAAAAAATAAAATGAATACTATGCGATTCCTGTTCAAAAATCTGAAGCAAATCATTCCTTTAATTCTGATGTGTTTCGTTTTTCATTCCACCCATGCCCAGTCCAACTTACTAACGGACATGCCTAACCGAAATACCATCAGCCTTGATGGTAAATGGCAATATATTATCGATCCGTATGAAACCGGCTTTTATGATTACCGCTATAAAGAAATGAAAGGAAATAGTCCATCTGCCTATTGGAACAGCGATAAGCCCAGAAATAAAAGCGACCTCAAAGAATTCGGTTACAGTGATAAATATACTTTGCGGGTGCCGGGAGACTGGAATTCACAGGATCCTAAATTCCTGTATTATGAAGGAACGGTCTGGTATAAAAAATCATTTGATTATCAAAAACGAAATCCTACTGACAGGATCTTTATTTATTTTGGAGCGGTCAACTACCGGGCAGATGTTTATCTCAATGGTACAAAGCTCGGGATGCACATTGGCGGATTTACTCCTTTTAATTTTGAGATCCCGGATTCTGTTTTAAAAACAAAGGATAATTTCCTGGTAGTGAAAGTAGATAACAAAAGAGGCACAGAAGAAGTACCTACGGTAAACACCGACTGGTGGAATTATGGCGGCATCACCCGGTCAGTTGATTTAGTAGAAGTTCCCAAAACATTCATACAGGATTTTTCAATTCATCTCAAAAAGCCCAAAGCAGGCGCGGCGCCTGGGACAAAAAATGCAGAGGTGGAAGGTTGGGTAAAGCTCAATGGCGAAAGTTCAGGAAATGCGGTGGTTGGCATTCCTGAATTGAAGGTGAAACAAAGTTTTCCGGTTAGGGATTCAGTAACTCATTTTAATTTTCAACTGTCGCAGGTACAATTATGGTCACCGGAAAATCCCAAGCTGTACAAAGTTATCGTAAGCCATGGTGGTGATAAGGTGGAAGATAAAATTGGTTTTCGCACGATAGAAGCTTTTGGGAAAAAAGTTTTATTAAATGGCAAACCTATTTTTATGAGGGGTATCGCCATCCATGAAGAAATACCGCAGCAAATGCGAAGGGCCTACAGTAAAAAGGATGCTGCCCAATTGTTTAGCTGGGCAAAAGAATTGGGTTGTAATATGGTGCGGCTGGCTCATTATCCGCATGATGAAAGCATGACGCGCATGGCCGATTCCCTGGGCTTTCTCGTCTGGTCGGAAATCCCTGTTTACTGGACAATAGATTTTGGAAATCCGGAGGTGTATGCAAAAGCAAAGCAGCAGCTAACGGGGATGGTTACACGCGATAAAAACCGCGCCAGCATTATTATCTGGTCGGTCGGTAATGAAACACCCGTAAGCCCCGTCCGTACTGAATTTATGCACAGCCTGATCCTGGCAGCAAAAGCGCTCGATAGCACCCGAATGGTGTCGGCGGCTTTGGAAGTAAATTATAATGCCGATAAAAAAATGCATTTAATAAACGATCCTCTGGGCCAATATGTTGACCTCGTAGCATTCAATGAATATCTCGGGTGGTATGGAGGATTGCCCGGCGCCTGCCGCACGGCCAATTGGGGCACTCCGTATGATAAACCTTTATTCGTCAGTGAAACCGGCGCCGGTGCAAAGTATGGTTTTCACGCCGATTCTCTTACCCGCTTCAGCGAAGAATACCAGGCATGGTATTACCGCGAACAAATAAAGATGTTCCAACGCATGCCTGAAAATTGGGTGGGCCTGTCGCCCTGGATACTGGCAGATTTCAGATCGCCCAAAAGAAACAATCCAATCTACCAGCAGGGATGGAAC
>JBIQMJ010000330.1:0-5062 GCA_044463445.1 Segetibacter koreensis | reverse complement strand
TGTTTTTTGTTGTTGACAAAAATGATTGAACTGTTTGCATTAGAAGTTGGCGTTGATGCCGAATGTATATACAGTAGTAAGCGGATAAAACTGCGAACCATCGCCAGTTGACATGCCCATTTCAGGATCCCATCCTTTATAAAAATGATTGAATGAAAAGAGGTTCTGTCCACTGAAGTAAATTCTGACCCTGCTGAGCTTGGCTTTTTGTATCAAAGAAGTTGGTAATGTATATCCTACCTGCAGGTTTTTAAGCCTTATGAAGCTGGCATCTCTGTTCCAGTAAGTCGATGACATGATAGTGCCGCTACCCATATTTAAACTGGTTAATTTAGGATACTGTGCATTAGGGTTTGGATTATCGGCTGTCCAACGATTATCTACCTGCCATTGCTGTATTTGTCCGCCGTTGTAAAAGGCGTATGCTTCATACGAACCTATTTGTTTTTCGTAGCCGCCTAATCCCTGCGCTAATACGTATAAGTCGAAGCCTTTGTAATCTGCAGTAAGGGTAAGACCATAGGTATATTTTGGCACGGTGTTACCAATCACCTTACGATCGTATGTGGCATCTACAACGCCATCCGGTACACCATCAGGACCGCTGATGTCTTTGTAACGCACAAAGCCTGGCTCTGCGGCATAAGGCTGGGTGGGATATTTAGCAATATCATTTTCATCAACAAATAAACCATCTGCCACATAACCGTAAATGATACCCAAAGGCTGCCCAACAAATAGACCGCTGCCTATATCTTGCTTAAGTCCGTTGGCAAGAGAAGTAATCCTGTTTTTGATATAAGAGAAATTAGGAGAAATGCTGAAGTTGAACTTGCCTATGGATTCCCTATAGTTCAATGCCGCCTCAAAGCCCGTATTTTTAACAGAACCTACGTTTACCGGTGAAGTTGACATGCCAAGCACTGAAGAGGTAGCTACTGTATACAAAACGCCCGTTGTATTCTTGTTAAACACATCCAAAACAAGCCCCAGTTTCCCTTTCAAGACGTTCATGTCAAGACCAATGTCCGTTGTAGTAGTGGTTTCCCAGGTGATATCTGCATTGCTGAGGCGGGTTGTAGCCGCACCGGAAGCCAGCACGCCACCAAACGGATAGTTTTGTCCTAAGCTAACCAGGTTCTGGTAAGGATAAGTACCTACATTCTGGTTGCCCAGTTTTCCCCACGATGCACGCAGCTTTAACTCATTAATCCAGGTGAAATTGCCTTGTATAAAAGACTCCTGTGAAATGCGCCAGCCTGCGGAAAAAGACGGAAAGTATCCCCATCTGCCTGCAGAAGGAAACCTCGATGTTCCATCTGCACGCAAATTGGCTTCAAAAAGATATTTGTCTTTGAACGCATAGTTGAGTCTGCCAAAATAAGAACGCATTGCCCATTCAGATGCAGAACCACCATTCGACATACCCGTTGCCGAGCCGGCATTTACTTCATAAATCAAAGCGGTTGGAAAATCCTTTCTGTAACCGGTTAAATACCAGTCGTTGTATTTTTCTTCCGATACACCCGCTAAAACAGCAAAGGCATGTTCGCCAATTGTTTTATTGTAGGTGACTAACGATTGAAGGGTTAGCTGTGTGCCCTGCCCTGAGGTAACGCTCAGGTTATTAGGACCAACATATTTATTAGCATCAAACTGAAAATCGGATGCATAATCTTTGTTGTAATAACTCCAGAAATTATAGCCCACTTTTCCGCTTAATGTAAAGCCTTTAAAAGGTTGCCACGACAAATCTGCACCACCTAAAAAGTATTTATTGGTGCCTTTGTAAAAAGAGTTGCTGGCGAGCCAGGCTTCGGGGCTATAGTTATCCTGGTACCCATAAGTGCCGTCCGATTTTAAGCCTGCATAAACCGGTCCTTCACGCACAGCAAAGTTGATCATGCTGTTCATGCCGCCATCGTACTGGCGGGGTGATTGCTGATCGGCTGTATAACCGTTTAAACTAACTTTCAAGGTAAGATTATCGGTAAGCTTGCCATCATCATTCAGCATAAAGTTGTAGCGCTTGTACCCATTCTCTGCCACAATACCATCCTGCGAAAGATACGTTGCAGAAAACAGATAACGGTTTTTGTCGTTGCCTCCCATAAAAGAAAGGTTGTGGCTTGTTTGAAAACCAGAACCAGAGGTTAGCAGGTTATTAAAATGTGGTACATTGGGATAATTATCAGGATCTGATTGATCTTTGAATTTCTGAATTTCTTCATCGGTATAAACAGGCGATGCCCCCACGTTTGCGTTGCTTTCATTTCTGAGTGTGGCATACTCCCACGATGGCACAAAATTGGGCAGATTGGTTGCTTTTTGCCAGCCTGCATACCCGTTATAGTTTACCTGCAGCTTACCTGTTTTACCACGCTTGGTTTCAATCAGTATCACGCCATTTGCCGCACGGCTGCCATAGATAGAAGCAGAAGCTGCATCTTTTAATATCGAAATGCTGGCGATATTGTTTGGATCTACATCATTAATTGAAGTAGCAAGGCCATCCACCAGTACCAGCGGGCCACCACCAGCACCATACGAACCAATACCGCGTATAGTAATGCCTGCTCCGTTATTACCAGGCTGCCCTGACGCCTGCGAAACTGTTATCCCGGTAGTCAAACCCGCGAGTGCCTGCGAAGCCTGAGTAATAGGTCTGTTTTCTATATCTTTTGCAGACACCATACTAACAGAACCGGTAAGATTTACCTTCTTTTGGGTGCCATAGCCTACTACCACCACTTCATTAAGCTTGTTGTTGGTGGCTTCAAGCGAGACTGCGTAGGAAGTAGAAGCCGGAGTAACAGCCACTTCTTTATTCATATAACCAACAGCGCTTACCAATAAGGTTGCATTTTCTGATGAAATACTTATCTTAAAAGACCCATCCTCCAACGACATTGTGCCCCTGCTTGTGCCCTTTACAATGATAGAAGCATTGGCAATCGGCTTGCCATCAGCGGCTGCTATTTGTCCGGTAATAAGCCTTGCAGTATCTGCCTCAGGTGAAGCCATTACACTACATAAACTAACAAGCATAAAACAGGTGAAAAAGAAAATTTTCATAAAATCAGCATTTAAAATTTTTGTTTGCATAACTGACAATTAGAAATGAATATTAAGTGAATGATAGATTGATACAATCATGAACCTTTGAGATTGCAGGCTGGTATAACGGACATAGTTCGTTACAAGAAATAACTTTTAAAAAGGTTATTGAACAGCATCTGACTCTTAAGATATGATGGCTAAAAAACATTATGGGGCCCGCTTTTCAAACCCGGCAAAACAGCCGACTTTGCTCTGATACACACAAATTCTCCCCTGTCCGCAATTATCGTCGGAATAATACAATACCGTTATTTTTTATTTTCAGAAAATTAACACACAGGACTTTTCATTAAAATGCATCTGCTTTCGTTAAAAGCTAAAAGGTCTGCATATAATATTCTAAAGTAACCGAGTTGCTTTGTTAGTTGTGTGTTTACTTCAATCCTGGCAATCGTTCACATACGGATACAAAAGTATTCACCGGCATAGAAAAAGCATTACACGAAATCGACTTTTAATTATACATTTCCGACTTTTAATCTTTTTGTTTGTATTATATTTGGTTATGGGTAAAAGAATTTTACAGCATTCGTTTACGCTGTTGAATGTGGATTATGTAAAGTTGAGTAGTAAATGGAATTACCAAAACGTGTTAAGTCCTTACTGTCGTTTATATTTTATTGATGAAGGATATGGTTATATCTATGATAAAAATGAGAAGTATGCGTTGCAACCTGGCTACATGTATATCATTCCCAGCTTTACTTTATGTAACCTGAATTGTCCTGAATACTTAAGCCAGTATTTCATTCACTTTTTTGAAGAATCGCCCGGCGGCATTTCATTGTTTCAAAATAACCGTAAAGTATTTAAATTAAAAGCTACAGAAGCAGATATCGGCAACTACAAAAGGATTTTGCTTATCAATCCTAACCGTAAAATCAACCGTTCCGATAATCCTAAAGTGTATGAGAAAAAAATTTTTTACAAAGAGTATGAAGACCTGAATACCAGGCAAAACGAAGCCGCCTATTTAGAAACGCAGGGAATTATTCTGCAGCTCATTTCCAAATTTCTAAATTCAGAAGCTTATCAACAAAAGGACACCAGTACCATACCTTCCGGAGTAGTAGACTTGATTGGGTTTATTCAACTTCACCTGGATGAAAATCTTACAGTCACTGACCTTGCAAAAAGGGTAAATTTACATCCGGATTACTTTTCGCGTTTGTTTTTACAATTAACCGGCGAACGCCCGTTACCTTACATTCATGGCAAACGGATTGAAAGAGCGCAGTATCTTATTACTACTTCCGACATGCCTTTGTCACAAATTGCAGAAGAAACCGGATTCATCAATGTACCTCATTTCATTAAAATATTTAAAAAGGTTACAAGCCTTACACCGGGTCAATACAGGCAACAGAATCATTTTATGAATATGCTTTAAGCTGGCTATTAATATTAAATACTCAAAAGCTTGAGTACTTAAAAGCGCTGAATATTTAAGTGTTTAACTTTGATAAAATTAAAACTGCACACTATACAAAATATGAGCTTTTACCGATGCATTTAGTTTTTAACGGGCACGCTGAACAATCCTTTGCCTTACTCCGGTATTGTTTCATTTTATTACCATTACCATGACTTTCTTTTATTGATTTATATTCAAGAACTTTCCCCTGAGAACAGATGTAGCAGTCTTTTTCCTTATCATATTCAAACCCCTTTCTTGAAGATTTGTATTGACCAAGAAATAAATTTTTAACGTAAGGAAATGCGTGAATGTGACGATTTGATTTGAAGCTGCCAGCAAGTGGCAGCCATGGATAGATAGTTGCCGTAAAGAAATAAGTTCTGTTAATTTCAGAATAAGGTTTTCTTTGATTTGCATAGCACAATCTACTAGCCGGATTTAAGATTAAAGAATATCGTTTCGTGTGGTACGAACCGGGGAAGTGGAAAATATATAATCTGATTTAACCAAATATTACTGAATTTC
>JBIQMJ010000329.1:0-5077 GCA_044463445.1 Segetibacter koreensis | reverse complement strand
TGATGAAAAAAGAGGAATTCTTTATGCACCTACAGGTAATCCAACAAATGATTTTTATGGTGGCGACAGGCTGGGCAATGGGCTGTATGGCAATTGCCTGCTTGCCCTGGATGCTGAAACCGGCAAATTGTTGTGGCATTTTCAGACAGTACATCATGACGTGTGGGATATGGATGTGCCGGCACCACCCAGCCTGATTACCCTGGATCACGATGGCAAAAAGGTGGATGCTGCTGTTCAAACTACTAAGACAGGACTTGTGTTTGTATTTGACAGGGTTACCGGAAAGCCTGTTTTTCCCGTTCAGGAAAAACCAGTGCCGGTGAAAGACGCTGTTTTAGGCGAACATCTGAGCTCCACACAGCCGTTCCCAGTTTTGCCCAAACCCTTCTCAAGACAAATACTCACAGAGAATGAACTGAACAAGCTGGTGGGTGATTCTTCTTATCAGGATGTTAAACGGCGTTTTAATTCCTATCGTTATGAAGGTATGTTTACACCCCCCACAGAAAAAGGCACCCTCATTTTCCCGGGCTATGATGGAGGAGGCGAATGGGGCGGAGGAGCCATAGATCCCGCAACGAATATTCTTTATGTAAATGCCAATAACATGGCATGGGTTCTTAATCTGGTAAAAAAGACAAGCAGCGAAAAAAGTGTTATGACCAATCTCCAGGCAGGCAAGCTTCTTTACAGTACGTTTTGTATGAGTTGCCATGGGCCTGAGCTCCAGGGTGGCGGCGATTATCCCCCACTGATAGGTGCAGAGAAAAAATATACGTTTGCAAAATTCAATGAATTGCTTTCGACAGGAAGACGGATGATGCCTGGCTTTAATCAACTTAGCAAAGAGGAAAGAGTGGCATTGGGTTCTTTTATATTAAATATGAATACAGAAAAAAAGGAAATTTATACAGGACCTTCATTACAAAAAGCTGGAATGGTCAAGCCTTCGTACGCCTCTATAGGCTATAATAAATTTCTGACAAAAGAAGGATATCCTGCCATAAGTCCTCCCTGGGGTACCATGACCGCCATTGATCTTAACAACGGGAATCAGCTATGGCAAATTCCTTTTGGCGAATTCGAAGAGTTAAAAGCAAAAGGTATTCCAACCACAGGCAGGGAAAATTATGGCGGTCCTGTTGTTACTGCCGGTGGCTTACTTTTTATCGCTGCCACCGCTGATGCAAAGTTCAGGGCTATTAATAAAAGAAATGGCCAGATCTTGTTTGAAACAGATCTTCCTGCTACGGGAGCGTCTACTCCGGCTGTTTATTCGGTGAATGGAAAGGAATATATCGTAATTGCATGTGGTGGTTCTAAATGGGGCGGTAAGAAGAGCGACACCTATGTGGCTTTCTCCTTGCCGGTTTCGGCTGACTGATAAGGTATAGGTCAGTGACTTTTTAAACAAATACCACCTGGCTTTAGCCCTTTTTGAGTATGGTTACTTATAGGTTGCGCACATTTCAGTGGAAATTGGCCTGCTTGTATTCGATATAAGCCAATATATTTTTTATTAAAAATTAAATCATGAAAATATCTTTTATTCATCTTTTTTTTGTGCATGGCAATTCATTGATAGCCCACGACGCTTGCTCTAAAAGCGGCTATAGTTGCGCCTGCGGCCAAGAACTTTCAACCGTTTTAAAATTAGCGAAAACGATTCCTGTTGGGAAAGAAAAGGGGGTGGTTGTTGATTGTAAAATAATCCCATAGGATGAATCGAAGGGAATAAGCGATCTTGATAGGTTAATTTGGACCAAAAAAATTGTAAAATTATGTATAACATAATCAATTATTTTTAGTAACATTGCTAATTAATGAGATAAGTTTCACCCAGAGCAAATAATATAAATTGGGGAAAGGAATCGGTTGTGTATTTATAAATTGTTGCTTTTAAACTTTCGGTTTTATTCAAAAGATGTCAGGTCATCCAAATATACAAGACACATTAACCATGTATAGTGATGAAGAATTGCTACAACAAATGTCAAATGATAACAGGCAGGCATTTACTATGTTGTATCGTCGTTATTGGGAGGATTTATTTATTACTGCCGCCAAAGCTTTGCGCAGTAAAGAAGAAGCGGCAGATATAGTGCAGGAGGTTTTTCTTTCTTTATGGAAACGCCGCAATGAGATCAATGTTCAAAGCTCACTGGCTGCCTATTTGCATACCAGCGTCCGTTACAAGTGCATTCATTATATCGAAAAAAATATCCATCGTCGCGATTACCTTGATTTGCTTGGTGACGTTGCCATAAATATCTCTTCTCTTGATCCTGAAAATGCTTTTCAAGTAAAAGATATGGAAGAGACAATCAACAAGACGGTTTCAAAAATGCCTGCTAAAATGCAGGAAGTTTATAAGCTGAGCCGCCAGCAACACATGAGCCACAAAGAGATCGCCGATTCGATGAGTATTTCTGTCGAAACGGTTAAAAAGCACATCCAGCATGCTTTAAATTTAATCAGGACTCACCTGCCTTCAGATACTTATATTTTAGCCGCAGCTATTTTTTTCTACTTATCTTAAAAAACGACTTTTTTCCTCGAATGCATCTTTCTGAAAATATCAGGAGCCGGGACATTTTTGTATTTTTTGAATTCAGTATGATAAGCATAAATGGAAAATGGAAATAACGGTTAAATGTTTGTTTTCGGTACTTAATCGAAAGTTATTGGAACGCCACTGCTAAAAAAAAATAAATTTTTTTATACCCCCTTCCACCTTTTCACCGGACTATAATAAAAACCCATACTCTTTTCATGGATCTTCAACAGGCTAAAGAATTATTGCGCAGGTACCAGGAGGGGAAGGGTACGCCACAGGAAAATGAGATAATAGAGACGTGGTACAACGAATTGATCAAAACAGGTGAATGGCTATGGAACGAGGGTGAAAAAACTGTAATACAGCAGATTCTTGAAGCGAGGATCATGAAACAATTGAATGCGGAACAAGATAAAAATAAACAGATCAGATCGGGATCCGCGATTTCTTTTTCGTCCCGTTTTCATTGGTGGGCAGCAGCTTCAGTCATTTTTTTGCTTGGTGCCGCAGGGTATTTCCTGGTTCATATTAAGAAAGCAGGGTCAACGCAAGTCGCAAAAGCGAAGTTTGAAGATGTAAAAGCGCCACAACTAAGCAAAGCGCTCATCACACTTGCAAATGGACAAAAAATTTATTTGGACAGTTTACATAAGGGCGGTTTGGCAATACCCGGCGGTGTGAAATTAGTGACACTTCCAAATGGTGAAATTGCCTATCAGCAAACAGCCGGAGAAGCAACCAGCCAAATGAAATATAATACCTTATCAAACCCGCGCGGAAGCAAAGTGATCAATATGATCCTGGCCGATGGCAGTAAAGTCTGGCTTAATGCGGGCTCCTCGCTAACTTACCCGGTTTCGTTTCATTCAGAAGAAAGAAAAGTTTCTGTTACCGGAGAAGCATATTTTGAAGTATTTCATGATGCTTCCAAACCTTTTGTTGTCAGCAATGGCTCAATGAATATTCAGGTGCTTGGTACGCATTTTAATGTAAATGCCTTCCATGATAACGGTGATACCAAAGTCACCTTGCTGCAAGGATCTGTAAAAATAGATAATGGCAATGCATCCGGCATATTAAAACCTGGAGAACAGGCGTCGGTAAATACGGAAATAAAAATACAAACAGATGTAGATGTAGATGAAGTGATGGCGTGGAAGAATGGCTATTTTCAATTTAATAATGCCAGCCTTCAGAATGTACTGAAGGAAATATCACGCTGGTATGATGTAGATGTGGTTTATGAAGGAAGTACCCGGCCAAGGGCATTTGCAGGAGAAATGCAGCGAGATTTAAGTTTATCAGAAGTACTCAAAATTTTAGAAAAAAACAAAGTGAATTTCAGAATAGAAGGAAAGAAACTGATTGTGTTACCCGATTAAGGGAATCCAGAAACCGGTGGCGATGTTCCACGGTTTAATGTTTCTATTAAAATTTAAAAGATAAAAAAAAACATTGTTCACACCAGCTAAAATGAAAACAGGAAAGTGTTGAACCCACTTCCCTGCAAAGTTTTAGTATCGGAAATAAATAAACTTCTTAGCGATCATTTATTATTAACTAAAACCAAAAACAAAGTTATGCTTTTTAAGGCCAATTGTCACTATGGCACACTTATCAAAAAGTTTCTATTGTTTGTGACCTTTCATCCCCGTCATCGGATGACAGGCAGCACCTTCAACAGAGAAAAAATTTTTCTTGCGATGAAAATTACAACCATCTTGCTATTATCAGCCAGCCTTACGGCAAGTGCAGGCGGATTTGGGCAGCAAGTAACGCTCACAGCCAAAAATATGAGGCTTGAAAAAGTTTTTAAAGAAATTAAAAAACAAACAGGTTACGTATTTTTCTACGACGTCAATTTGTTGAAAAGAACAAAACCGGTTACCATTGAGGTAAAAAATGGCTCTGTCGAAGAAGTATTGAGGGAAAGCCTTGAAGGCAAACCGCTTGATTTTTCAATAGAGCGCAAGACTATTACAATTGTGGAAAAGCAAGGTGATTATTTTAATAAAGAATCACTTATATCAACTGTTTTATCACCTTTACCTCCTCTGTTTCAGGAAATAAGAGGAACGGTAAAAGACGTTCAGGGTAAACCATTAGCCGGAGTTTCAGTAGTGGTAAAGGGAACTACAAAAGGAACCAGCACAGCTGCAGATGGTAGTTTTAGTATTGATGCGAATAATGGAGATGTGCTGGAGTTTACGATGGTTGGCTATAAGAAAAAGAGTGTGGTAGTTCGTGCTAATGCAAATATTTCTGTTCAAATGGAAGTGGAAGCTTTAGCAGGGAGCGAGATAGTAGTGGTTGGATATGGAACGCAGAAGAAAGTAAACTTAACAGGTGCTGTATCAACTGTGGATACCAAAATGTTGGAAGCCAGGCCTGTGACTAATGTAGGGCAGGCATTGCAGGGTGTGGTTCCCGGGCTCAATTTTTCTACTGCAGGATTAGGGGGCGAATTAAATCAGTCACTTAGCTTTAATATTCGGGGAGTTGGCACTATCGGATCAG
>JBIQMJ010000328.1:0-5085 GCA_044463445.1 Segetibacter koreensis | reverse complement strand
ACAACGAAAAATATCTTAAAACGAAAAGAGATAAAATGGGACATACCATTTTAAGTAAATAAAAATTAAATCTGCTAGTTTACCTAAACCTTCTAAACCTTCTAAACCTGGTTTAGAATAGTTTAGAGTAGTTTAGATTGGTTTAGAGAGTTTAGTAAGTTCCGGCTAAAGCAAATTCCTTATTTTTGATTGGAATTTATCTATTAAGAAATTAAAATATTTTTATGAGCATGGTAGATCTGATAATGCCCAAGCTGGGTGAAAGCATCATGGAAGCTACGATCCTGAAATGGCACAAAAAGCCCGGTGATAAAGTGGAGTTGGATGAAGCTGTGCTTGATATAGCTACTGATAAAGTAGACAGCGAAGTGCCTTCTACCGCCGAAGGAACAGTTACAGAAATTTTATATAATGAAAATGATGTAGTCCCTATTGGGAAAGTAATCGCAAGGATTGAAACCAATGGAAATAATTCAGAAACACATTCCGCAGAATATTCAAATATGGAGGAGCATGAAGAAGCCGAAGTGATGGAAGAAGTTCCTTACCAGCCTGAAGAGAAAAGATCCACAAACAATGGTGGAACAGGAATCCGTTTTTATTCTCCATTGGTTTTAAATATTGCTTCCAGCGAAGGAATTTCAATGAGTGAATTGGAAAACATCGAAGGAACCGGCCAGGATGGAAGGGTTAGCAAAAAAGATATTATGGCTTACCTGGAAAAAAGAAAAAAAGCGCCTCAGAAAAAAGAAGAACCTCAGCTAACTCAAACTCATCAAGTGCCTGCTACCACTCAAAGACAGGAATACACGCCTACCGTTTATTCAGGAAATGTAGAGATCATTGAAATGGACCGGATGCGTAAGATGATTGCGAAGCACATGATCGACAGCCAAAATACCAGCGCTCATGTTACCAGTTTTTCAGAATGCGATGTAACCAATCTGGTTTTGTGGCGCGAAAAAAACAAAAAAGAATTTGAAAAAAGAGAAGGAGAAAAAATCACCTACACGCCTTTGTTTATTGAAGCAATTATTAAATGCATCAAGAAATATCCACTGATTAACAGCAGTGTTGATGGCGACAGGATCATTATTAAAAAAGATATCAACATAGGAATGGCCACCGCCATGCCTTCAGGAAACCTGATCGTGCCGGTTATTAAAAATGCAGACCAGTTAAATTTAACCGGCCTTACCAAACAGGTAAATAACCTCGCCAATGCAGCCCGGAATAATAAATTAAATCCCGACGACACCGCTAATGGCACATTTACTTTGACCAACGTAGGAACTTTTGGAAGCATCATGGGTACACCAATAATCAATCAGCCCCAGGTAGCCATACTCGCCGTGGGCGCAATAAAAAAGCGTCCTGTGGTTGTCGAAACTGAGCAAGGGGATAGTATTGCCATCCGCCACATGATGTATCTTTCACTCAGCTATGATCATCGCATTATTGATGGCGCTTTAGGCTCTACATTTTTGAATGCAGTGGCAAAAGAATTGGAAAATTTCGATGGAAAAAGAAGTTTTTAGATTTCAGATTTCTGAATTTGAGATGTAGGATTTATTGAAACAGTCAGGCAACCAGCCTGCCAGTAGATAAACGAATAATTCAAATTTTTATTTGGCTTTGGGATTACAACTCACCATTCACCATTGACCATTTTCACAATTTACTATTCCCCATTCCCATTCATCATCTCCTTTTTAATTGTTACTTTTGCGCCTCTAAAAAAATGAGGAATGATAAGTGTAAATAATGTGACGCTGGCGTTTGGCAAAAGAGTTTTGTTTGATGAGGTAAATCTCAATTTTGTCAAAGGAAACTGTTATGGAATTATTGGCGCCAACGGTGCAGGCAAATCTACTTTTCTAAAAATTATAAGCGGGGAAATAGAACCCAACAAAGGTTCTGTTTCCATTACGCCGGGCGAACGTATGGCGGTGCTCCGGCAGGACCAGTTTGAGTTTGACGAAGTGTCAGTTTTAAATACCGTGATGATGGGCCATAAAAAAATGTGGGCTACCATGCTGGAAAAAGACGCCATTTACATGAAAGAAGATTTCTCTGAAGAAGACGGAATGAAAGCCGGCCACCTCGAAGCAGAATTTGGAGAAATGGGCGGATATACTGCTGAAAGTGATGCAGCCACTTTGTTAAATCAATTAGGCGTTCCGGATGATATTCATCAAATGCTGATGAAGGATGTGGCAGCAAATATTAAAGTCAGGATTTTATTGGCGCAGGCGCTGTTTGGAAATCCTGATATTTTATTATTGGATGAACCTACTAACAACCTTGATGTAAGCACCATTTCATGGCTTGAAAATTTTCTCGCCGATTACGAAAATATTGTTTTGGTAGTGAGCCACGACCGTCACTTTTTAGACGCAGTTTGTACCCACGTGGCTGATGTGGATAAACAAAAAATAAAAATCTATACCGGCAACTATACTTTCTGGTACGAAAGCAGCCAGTTGGCAGCACGACAGGCAACCGACAAGAATAAAAAAATGGAGGAGAAGAAAAAAGACCTCCTTGAATTTATTGCCCGTTTTAGCGCGAATGCTTCCAAATCAAAACAGGCAACCTCCCGAAAGAAAGCGCTGGATAAACTGGTGTTTGAAGACATCACGCCCAGCAACAGAAAATATCCGGGTATTATTTTCAAACCAGAAAGGGATCCTGGAAATCAGATTCTGAATGTTCAAAAATTATCAAAGAGCATTGAGGGAAAAACATTATTCAGCAATGTCAGCTTTGATGTAGTAAAAGGACAAAAAATCGCTTTTTTGAGTCGGGATCCGGTGGCGCTTACTTCTTTCTTCGAAATTATCAACAATAAAATGAAACCCGATCACGGGCATTTTGAATGGGGAACTACCATCACCACTGCCTATTTGCCCAATGACAATTCTGAATATTTCGAAAACGATCTTACACTATTGGATTGGCTCCGCCAGTTTGTTCCGGATCATTACACAGATGTGGATGAAGATTTCTTAAGAGGTTTTTTGGGTAAAATGCTTTTTAGCGGCGATGAAATTTTGAAGAAAACGAGTGTGCTCAGCGGAGGCGAAAAAGTAAGGTGTATGATCAGTAAAATGATGTTGCAAAATCCGAATTTGGTAATGCTCGATGAACCAACGAATCATCTCGACCTGGAAAGTATTACTGCATTTAATGATGGAATGATCATTTTCCCCGGAATTGTTTTGATGACTACTCATGACCATCAATTTATGCAAACCGTTGCCAACCGGATTATTGAAATCACTCCTAAGGGAATCATAGACAGGCTTTATACTTATGATGAATACCTGGAAGATGAAAGAATAAAAAATCTTCAGGAAGAATTGTATAATTAAATGTCCTTGATTTCTGTACCAAATCTATAATAGCTGTTTAACAAAAAATTATCCAATTTGGATTTAGGGATTGAATAATGGCACAATGTTTATGATAATTTTGAAGTTATTTCTATTACTTTAAAAACTTTTCTATTCAACCTTTATTATCAATATTTTTGCATCGATAAAATTCAAAAAAAGTAAATTTAAGTTCATGAAAAAAGTATCAGTATTATTATTTTCTTTGGTTTGTTTTGCCTGCACTCAAACAAATGCCCAGACTTATCAGACAGCGCTTGGCGCAAAATTTTATACCGGTGATGGTTCAATAGGTGGTGTAAACATCCGGCATTCAACAGCCGTAAATACAGCCCTCGAAGGTTCTCTTTTATTTTTTAATGGCGGCGTGGGCCTGGAAGGATTGTATGAATACCAGGCGCCAATCTCAGGGGCAGAAGGATTGCAATATTTTGTGGGAGGCGGCGCAATGCTCGGATTTGGTACCGGCCCGCGATACAATGACAACCGGCACAACAGCACTTCTTTCGCATTAAGGCTGACTGGTGGAGTGGATTATA
Source organism: Segetibacter koreensis (assembly GCA_044463445.1). Lineage (GTDB taxonomy): Bacteria > Bacteroidota > Bacteroidia > Chitinophagales > Chitinophagaceae > Ginsengibacter > Ginsengibacter koreensis_A. The sequence goes on along the minus strand of JBIQMJ010000328.1, from coordinate 1,151 downwards.
AATTTACCGAAGCGCCAATCGACATAAGCCTGGCTTTCGATCCTTTTTTCTATCTCGCTCCTTCCACTTCCTCTAACCTGGCCTTAGGAATTGGTTTAAGATATGTAATTAAATAATCGGCTTATTTCTTTTTTTACTATAAAAATTCCCGGTGCTTTCCGGGAATTTTAGTATATCTAAAATCATAAATAAGACTTTCGGTAATGCGAAAAAAGATAATTTCTTTCATTGATTTTTTTTATCCGCCTTTTAAAAAATTAATGCCTGAGCAGACTTTTCGTTATGCGGTTTGCGGGGGAAGCAATATGCTTTTGGACATTTTCCTATTTTATATCAGTTTCAATTTTATCCTCCAAAAAAGAGTGCTGGATCTTGGTTTTATCGTACTCAAACCTTACAATGCAGCGCTGGGAATGGCTTTCTGCATTACCTTTCCCCTTGGATTTTTGTTAAACAAATACCTTGTATTTAGCGGATCTTACCTGAAGGGTTATACCCAACTTTTCCGATATGTGCTGATAGTAATTATCAATCTTTTTCTTAATTATGTATTGCTGAATTTCATGGTTCAGTATTTACATTTTTATCCTACCATTTCCAAAATATTTGCGACTGTTATCATTGTAATCTTTAGCTTTCTTTCTCAAAAGCACTTCACCTTCAGGGTGAAAAAACAATCCTATTAACAGCCAACAATATTCCTCCATTTCGTTTCCGATACCTCTTGAATATTTCAAATGATAAAGGATCGATAATACGAAATAATAAAATTACAGGTTCAGGCTACGATGGAATCTTTGCTATGGGATTCGTTTTTGTAATAAAGAATAATTACGTTGACCCGGTTTGTTTAATTCTTCAGGATGGAGGCGGGATATATCTTCATTCACCAAGGAGCCAGGAATTTTTCTTGTGAGATTGTTTCATCGCCATAATCCTTGCCCTGCAAGCAATACTAAACTCCTGCCTCCTTCCGTTTTCATAGGGAATTCCTTGTTTACCATACTGGGTTAAGTCCGGGATATGCCGGACTTATGCCGGACTTGAATGGGCGATGACAGGGCTTTGGTGGGAAGATACCATACTTGAGACAGGGAGTATTGTTGCATGAACCAGCAGAGAGAGATGCTTTTCCTATCATTACAAAACGG
>JBIQMJ010000327.1:0-5092 GCA_044463445.1 Segetibacter koreensis | reverse complement strand
TAGCTTCAGCTAAAAACAAAATCTATCGGCTTCAGCCGATAGTATATTTAATTTTGAGAATTCAAATAAAAAATTAGTATGTTTGAACATTAGAACCAATTATGAAGATTCAGATCAACCACAACAGTAAAATTCCTCTTCATTTCCAGGTGGAAGAATTGTTGAGAAAAATGTTAGAAGCTCCTGAATTCAAGAATGGGGCTTTTTTCCCAAAAGAAGTTCAACTAGCCAACCGGTTGGGAGTTTCCCGGAATACCGTGCGCCAGGCTACTAATAAACTGCAAAATGAAGGATTGATTATTAGGAAGAAAGGGGTGGGAACCAGGACAGCCAACAAAAAACCTTTAGCTACCGGGTTGGATCATTGGTACAGTTTTACGCAAGAGATGAAGGAAAAAGGAGTTGATGTAATTAACCTGGGTCTTAAAGTGGAATGGGTATTCGCAAAAAAAAAGATTACTGATTTTTTTGGTATCGCGAAAAATAAAAAAGTTTTGAAATTATCCAAACTTAAGGGAACTGAAGGGGAATCTATCGTATACTTTGAGAGTTATTTTCATCCGAGAATAGGCGTGAATGAAAATGATGATTTCGACATTCCTTTGTACTCGATGCTCGAACGTAAATATGGAATTGTTGTAGTTCGTTCTGCTGAAAATATCAGCGCAAGGCTGGCAGGTTCTCTTGGAAAAAGACTGGGAATAGCGGCTTCAGAACCAGTGCTCTTCAGGGAAAGATTTGTATATGATGTGGGTAATCGTCCTATTGAATACAATTTGGGTTATTACCGGTCAGATAAATTTAATTATTCGATTAACATAAAGAAGGGTTAAATTCTTTGTGATAAAAATATGAACCTGGTTTTTTCAGCCTTGTTTCCCCTGATTATAATTTTTTGAGATAAATGGCCATCCGGAATTGTAATGCTTTGACCCGAACCCTAATATGAAGTTATCATAAAAATCATTATCTAAACGGCCATACCAAAGTCTCATATTGTGAATTTTCTCAAAATCGCAACTTATTCATTTACAGTGAATCACAAACGTTTAGATGGAACAATTGACTGAATAGTGGGAGGTTCTGATCAATAAATTGATAATAAGCGCTTTGTAAGCATCGATGGTTGCCAAGCTTGTTTTTTAAACCATCAGAAATGAATTGCACGAGATACGTTTATATCCATAAACTGGCAGCGCCTGTTAATGCGGCAACCTCATCAAGCTTAGCTTTTTTTAAAACAATTACCTCTGGAAGCATTCCCAGAAAATTTTTAGTTGCAGGAATAAATAAATCCCATGCCTTTGCAATATTGCCGCCTATTACAATGGTTTTGCAGTGGTGTTTTTGTGCGTAATTGTATAAAACTTCACCAAGATTTTTCCCAAATTCATTAAATAGTCCTTGTATGCCAGGTTCTGATAAAATTCTTTCACTTAGTTCTTTTACATTTTTTGCAGTCCTTCCTGTGGTTTCCTGGTATCGTTTTATGAACCACCTGCTGGATAAATAGTCTTCCGCCATACCATTGTTAAAAGGAGAAAAATATAAATCTCCTTCAAATGTTTGCCCACTGTGAAATCGTGCGGAACCGAGGCCTGTTCCCAATGTAATACCGATTACATTATCACAACCAACAGCAGCGCCACCAAATATTTCGCCTTTTAAAAAACAACTTGTATCATTCATCATCAGAATATTTGAAATAGCAATTTGTAATTTTTCTGCAAGCATTTTTTTTATATTGAGGTTAAATAAGCTTTCAAATTTATCAACATCTTTGATCAAGCAAATTCCTTCTTTATAATTAAAAGGACCGGGCATTGCTATCCCGATTTTTTTTTTAATGTGAGTGTGTTCCGAAAATAATTGTCCAATCACTTCTGCCCAGGCATCTAAAATTTCTTCTGCATTTCCTTTGGAATTAACATGCTTTCTTATTATGGAATTCCTCACTAACTTACAGCCTTTAAGATCGACCATCCCGGCAGTAATGTGTGAGCCCCCAATATCAATGCCTGCTACTTTATATTCGTTCATGATTTTTATTATAAGGCTATGCGCAGTTGCTTTAAACAAATTCTTTGAAAGCAAGCGCCGTTACTTTATTGCTTTGCGACAACCAATATGATTCTATTTCCTCCAATGATTTTCCTTTTGTTTCAGGTATTAATTTGAATACAAAAATGAAAGCGCAAATAGACATTACCATATAAATCCAAAAGGTAAAAGCGCTGCCAATGGAAGCAAGTAGCATTGGAAAAGTTTGTGAGACGATGTAAACAGATACCCAAAGAAAAAACACACAAACTGACATGGCCATTCCCCTGTTGCGGTTTGAAAATATTTCTGAAATTACCACGAAGGCAAGAGGCCCCAGTGAAATGGCAAAAAAAGAAATGTACGCCAGGATAGCGATAAGCACCAAATAACCTTGTGCAAAACCGAAATAAAAAGTACTGCCAACAATAGCGAGGCAAACCGCCATTCCTCCCGAACCCAGCAACAGCAAGGTTCTTCTTCCCCATTTATCCACATATTTAATGGCAACTAAAGTAAAGAGAAGATTTATGATTCCGACCAATACTGTTTGCATGAGAGCTGAACCTGAAGCATCACCTGTAGATTTGAATATTTCAGGCGCATAATACATGATCGCATTAATGCCCGTAGCCTGCGAGAAGATGCATAAAATAACACCGATTATTAAAGCTTTCCGAACACCTGGTTTTAAAAGATCAGTAAACGAAGTTTTTTCAATATTTAATGCGGCCTTAATTTCTTTTAACTCGGATTCTGCTTTTTGAGAGCCGTTAATTTTGGCAAGTATATTTTCAGCTTCGCTCCAGCGTTTTTTTTGCGCCAGCCACCGCGGGCTTTCGGGAACAAAGAAAAGAAGCACTAAGAAAATCACCGAAGGAACTACGCCGGAACCAAACATCCATCGCCAGCCAGTTGAAACATTCCATGCGTCATCATGCCAGCCTGCGATGGTGTAATTCACAAAATAAATAAGCAGGATACCTGACACAATTCCCAGTTGATTGATGGAAACCAATTGCCCCCTGATTTTTGCGGGTGCTATCTCTGAAATATACATTGGCGCCAGCATAGAGGCGATGCCAATGCCCAAGCCACCGATCAACCGAAAAAAAACAAACCAGTTAAGGCTCATAGGTACGGCAATTCCAATCGATGATGCTGCAAAAAGTATTGCAGATAAAATCAGTACTTTTTTGCGCCCAACTTTGTCGCTTAGTTTCCCCGCGAACATAGCGCCAACGATACAACCTATAAGCGCACACGAAGCTACCCAGCCAACCATTTCCGGTGAAAGATCATACTTTTTTTGAATGAAGCCAATGGCGCCGGCAACAACCGCAGTATCGTACCCAAATAAAAGACCTCCAACAGCAGTTACAATTGTTGCCTTATATACATACCATTTATTGGTTGGGGTTGTCATACTTTTAGTTAATTTGATAATCAATTAAATTTTGTGTTCTTACGTAAGCCTTGATAGTAGCGCATTCCTCACCTTCGCTTTCTCTATAAGGCCGGATGGAATATTCGCCAACAGCAGCAGGCACTATAAAAGTTTCTGCATAATGAATTATAAATGGCTTGAACAAATTGGCAGGGCTTTCTACTATTGCCTCTCTTCCTTTTATAAGATTGAGTACGTTGAAATTTCCATGAGTATGATGCAACACTTTTTTGGTAAACCAATGCCTTCTTGTTTCAATAAAAGAGGTTTCGTCAAGACCTGTTTTTTCTTCACGCCACCCATCACCTTCATTTATTTTTTCAATGCGGTTAATAATATTTGCTTCGGTCCACCTTGCTGTTCTATTCCATTGAATTACCTCTTTGCCATGTCCAATTGAGATAGGCCGGGGTTTACCATTAAGGCCCATCCTTCCCCAGTCCCAAAGCTTAAATGTGAATATAAAAGGCGTTGCACTTATTTCAAGCACGACTGTATCGGCGCCCGAACAATGAATCGTACCTGCGGGTATTAAAATATGATCATGCTTTTTCACAGGCCACTTTTGCACGTATTCCTCAGCATCAAAATCATCTCCGTTCTCATGGGCTTCTTCCAGCTCGTGTACCATTTTTTCAGGGATAATTTTTTCCTTCAAACCCAGGTAAACAAATGCGTCCTTCTTCGCATCCAAAAAATAATAACTCTCATCCTGCGTGTAAGCCATCCCGAATTTTTCCCGGATATATTTTTTTAGCGGATGAACCTGGAGACTCAGGTTGCCGCCCTCCATGGTATCCAAAAAATCAAAGCGTATGGGAAATTCTGTTCCAAAAACCTCATATACTTTTTGCCCTAACAGTTTTTCTGGTTTAGCAAAGACAAGATTGATCGCAGGTGTTTCGAACAGCACATTATTAAATGAAAATAGCAAACTATTTTCTTCAGGTACGCAATCAAAGCCCCAAGCAAAATTTTGTTGCTCCCTGTCAAGATCACATACTTCTTTCAACCATTGGCCACCCCACGGCCCGGGATCAAAAAAGGGCACTACTCTAAAAGGCCTGTGAACAGTGCTTTTTAATGCATCTTTAAAAGCATTGCCGGAAATTAACTTTGGACTATTGGGTATCGTGGTATCGAGCACGTAATCCCATTCATTCATAATCCTTTTTTTATGCCTGTCACAAACTCTCCAGTCAACAAAAAAACCTCTCTTGTATAAATAAGAAAATTCAGCATCCTGATTTTGAGCCCCCAAATTACCAATACTGTGATTCCTAAAGCGGAGTTGTATTTCCCAACGCGGCATGTCAGCATACAAAAGAAGATTGGGTTTTGGTTCAATGAGCGAAGCGCCAGGATTATAAATAATGCAAATTTGCCTGCCTGCCGGACAGGTAGGTTCCTTCACTGCTCTCACCTCTTCCTGCATTAAAGCAATCTTTTTTGCATCAAAGAAATCTGGCAGATCTAAGGGCGCCATATATCCAAAAACAGGATCGTCTGTAACAAAAGGATACACAATTTTTTCAATCTCATCCCCTGGTTTCATTGCAACAGATGCGTCAAATAATATGGCATCAGGGATATGTTGAAGAACCG
>JBIQMJ010000326.1:0-5114 GCA_044463445.1 Segetibacter koreensis | reverse complement strand
ACGTTGAAGCTTAAATTTGAAACATAAATGTTCATTCTTGAAAAAATTAAATGATGAATGATGAATGAGAAAGGCAAGAAGTAGGAAACTAACTATGATGCAGATTTGCGTAAGCAATAAATTAATGAATACTAATGCGAGGCTCAAATTAACTGCGCGAAGATAGTTTTTATTTTCATATTGCCAAGAAATAATGAATCCTTTCCAATTCCTTCAAAATGATAGCATTGAATGTGCATACATAAACAACAACTCAATTCAGCAATTCATCTATCGGAATCGCCTCCAGGTAATGGCCGATAGCATTGGTATCCGGTAATATCCTGAACTCCACGATTGCTTTGTCATCAACATTACACCAGGCTTCCACGTAATAATCTTCTAACTGAAAAAGGAAAATAACATGATGCTCAAAGGTTCGTTTTGCCAATGCCACACCATTGTTCATTAATTGCCATTTTTTGTCTGCCTCACCTAATACAATAAATTCAGAAAGATTCATAATGTTAATTTTTAAAAGTTAATCAATAAAATACCTGCCAGAACATTACACTCAACTGATAAAAGAAAACAAAAACCGTAACTAAAATGATAATAACTAAACTGAAAAACGGATTGCAACACATGATAAAACCCCACAAACGAGGGCTAAATGCTGACAATGAAAAGACAGCGCTAAGGTAAAGCATAAAATGTAAAACTCTGCAAATATTTGAGGCCTCATGTTGGTGCAAGCATCCCAATCTTCCATTGTGAGCCAAATCCTAACTACAACGGCGCTCCAAAATGCCGCTTATGTTTTATAAAGATTTAATGTCCGCCGCTACCAATGCCAGGCCATTATTGAATTGATGTCCGCCATTTTTTATTTCCCGGAAATTTGCCTTAATAAGTCTTTTCTTATGTTGGTCAAAATGGGAAGGCGGTACTTCTTCATCGTCCAGGCAATGATATAAGAACATGGGAACGTTAACAGATAGTTTGCCGGCAAAATTTTCTTTAAGTTTTAAACCTGTTTGCCATTCCTCCTTTCCGCTCCAAAAAGGCGTGGCAAGAAGAAATATACCTTCAATCGTTTTGCTTATAGAATTTCCCGAGAGATACTTTAGAATCATAGAAGCACCAAAGGAATGCCCGGCTAAAATAAAGTCGTGATTGATTTTATAAATAGCTTTTTCAATTTGTTTTATCCAACCAAAGTCAGAGCAAGTTTTATCCGTTTGGATTTGGGGATAGACCACCTGGTATTCCTTTCCTAAATTATTTTTTAAAGAAAAAACTAATGCTTTATCTGCCTCGTAACCGCCGTTGCCACCGCCCTGGATAAATAAGACTTGCTTAATTTTCAGTGTCTATGTTCAAATCAACAGTTCTGTTTGCCCCTTTTTGGTAAGCGTCCTCTTATGCCAGTAAACAAACAATTATCGCCATTTTCTATTCTCAGATAAATTTCCTTTATTGTAAAATCTAACTTATTCTTTCTAATACAACCACAAGTGGTTTGCGCTAAATCCATCTACAAGCTCGCACTAACAAGGGAAGCAGTCGCACTTTGCCTGCGCTCAACACCAACAAAAGGCTCTTTCATTATTGGAAGACCAGCAAAGAAATAAATTATATGTTCACGCCGAGTCCCTTTCAGGAGACTCGGCTGAGACAGAAAAATTCATTATTATTGTATTTCTTTCAATATCTGAGACAAAAAAAGGAACGGGCTATGATAAAAGGACTTCTCCAGGGTATTGACACCATCATCATCCGCATAAGCGACTTCGACCGCTCAAAAAAATGGTACCAGGAAAAACTGGAACTCAGCCTATTGTTTGAAGACGCTTCCGCCAGCCTTGCCGTTTTAGATACCGGCGGGCCAACCAGTATTACTCTTTGGCAGACGAAGCAGGAGATTCTCATCAATCCTGACACCGCCTCTTATCCAATCTTTAAAACTTCTGACGCAGGGGCCCTCCGGGATGAACTTATCCAAAGAAAGGTGGAAGTGAAGGAAATCCTGCAAGATGAATATGCGAAGTATTTTTTCTTTTCCGACCCTGATGGCAACGTCCTGGAAGCCTGTGAAATCCTCACTGATTGATTTGCCCGTTTATGTTCCTCTACCCGGCATTTTCACAAACTACATTTTTGGATTTGGAAAACAGTAAACGAATTTTTACACCGATTTTTTTTATTTCCGCATCCGCCGCCAGGAAGTTTGCCTTTGACGGCCTGAACAATAAATTTTGCAAATCCAGGAATATCAAAAGGAAGCAGCCTCAAACGATCACGCTTTAACTACTTTATAAACTGCTCCTTTTTCGGTTGTATCACGGGCCACATATCCGAGCAGAAAAAGTTGGTTGTTCAGCAAATTGCATCCGCAAATAAAAAATGAGCCTGCGGGTTGATTGACGATCTTAACCGGTTGCCTTTTCCAATTGCCATATTGGTCTTTCGATAGCGCAAAGAGCTTGTCTTTCCAATCCGCAAAAATATATTTGTTTTTAAACTCCGGAATTTCATTTCCATAATAAAAGTTTCCTCCTATCACACAAACACCTGTTTTATGCGTGTAGGTATTAACAGGACTCACAAAAGAGCTGACATTTGCATGGTTGCTACCTTTATAAACACTATCACCTTCCATCACCGGCCATCCATAGTTGGCTCCCATTTTAACGATGTCAATTTCTTCCTCCCGGTCCTGCCCTACATCGCCGCCAAAAAGCAAACCTGTTTGCGGGTCAAAAGAAAAATGCCACAGCTTGCGAAAGCCATAGGCCCATATTTCCGGCCTTGCATTTTTCACGTGTAAAAAAGGATTATCAGGAGGGATGGAATAAGGCAGTTTGTGTACATCGATACGGAGTAATTTGCCGCCAAAATAACGCAGGTCCTGTGAGTGGTAATGATAGGCTGTATCGCCCGCACTTTCATCTCCAACGGAAATGTAAAGATAGCCATCAGGTCCAAAGGCAATCTGGGCGCCATTATCCTGGATGGTAGGCCCTTCAAATTCTATTACCCTCTGTTCTGATGCCAGATCAGCGACGTCAGGATGACGGGCGTCACAATTAAATTGGGAAACTACCAGTCTTCGATCCGCGCTATGAGGACTGGAAGGCGCATTATAGCATACATAAAATCTGTGGTTGGTTGCAAATAGCGGATCAAACGCCACGCTAAAAACCATTCCGGCAGGTGAAGTATTTTTCTGCTTTCCTATTTTTTCATACAGGTTAAAAAAAGGCTTTGGAAGTAACACATCGTTTTGGAGTATCCATATTTTTCCGCGGTTGTCTGTTATAAAAGCCTTTCCGCTTTTATCCGCCGCCATGTTCAATTGCACAGGAAGCTCGGGTACATCCGTAACCAGTTGCAGTTTTACCTTTAAGCTATCATCTGACGTGGTTCCGTTTTTTACAGGCAAATTTTTGTGAGAAACCGTGTTACACGAAATTGAAAGCGCAATGATGGTTGAAAAAAGAAAAGATCTTTTCATACAGGTAAATTTGAAAGTTTGAAAATGGAAAAATTTTAAAAAGGAAAGCAGGTTATCAGCGGGTAAAGTGAATTAGAACTGGAAGATAGATATTTTATTTAAAATAAAAATATATTTGATGTCATTTTGCAGTGACAAAGGGCTGTAACGTTTTCCTGGCTTCTGCCGTGGTTCGAGCCACAAGAAACAATTCTTAGTTCTTAGGAAATGAACGGGGGAGCGGGAATTAAAAAATCAGTTATTTGATTTATTATTACAGAAACCTATAAGGTTTGAGACATTCCGGTTCGTGACATGAACCAGAGAGAGGGGTTAACCGTATTGCTGTTAAATTCTTTAATGCTTCATAGACTGTTCTTGCCATATGCTATTTAATTAATGAAATAACGACGTATAAACATTTTAATTCCAAATCCGCAACTTTATTTAATAACAATCTCCACAATCTTGCTCGTATCAATTCCCAAAATATCCACCACCTTCACCATCACTCTTCATACAAATAAATAATGGATTCAATCGCCTCACGTTGCGAAAAGAAAAAAGAAAATTTTTTTTGCCCGATAAGATGTTCCTGGTTAAACCAAAAATTCAACAATGTAACAGAAGTTGCGGAAGCGCCTTTGTAACTATTCTCTCTCCATTTAGTAACAGCAAGACGAATTTTATAAACTAAAGGTGGAAGTAGTTTATCATAAGCATTTTGAAAAGCATCCATCTGGCTTTGTGTAGGTGCCCATCGTTCGTTAGGTGATAAAATTTTAAACGGGTCAGTTTTGATCATTAATTATTGAATTTGTCCCTTTATAAGAAGAGAATAGAATTGCTAAAATCATATCTCATCTATATTGTTAATTAATCAAAGCATTGTTTTCTTTAGGAGTAACAGTTAGAATATTTTCAGAATGAAAAAAATTTCTATCATCAAATATAAAAGAATCTGCCAAAAGTTGGATCAGAAAAATAGGAAATGCTATTATTTCTTCATTCACTGTTTGAATCTTGTTTCCTCAATCATCGCTTTTCTGCGAAATCTTTTACAACAGTTTTTAATGACCTATAAGGTTTCAAAAACCTTATAGGTCTGGGTTATCAGCAGGCTAAAGTTACAATGAACAAGCCTTTCTGATCCGCAATTAATTAAAATCGCTGTTGGTTATTTGCTCATTAGGAAGCAGCTTTATTATTTTTGCCGTTTGACTATTTTCACCTTCGCCAAACCTGAGTGTGGTATAAAAAATGAGCTGACCAAATTTTTGAAAATCAGAAAAAAAGGTAGTAGTAAAACTATCTTTTTCAGCGTTTGAAATTTTATCTTCTCTGAGCGTGTAAAATGTGGTCTTACTGATATATAGAATCTTTACCAACCCATTTACTAATGTCGCTTTAATTTTATAGCAGTCTTCATTATTTACTTTCCCCTCTCCTGCCAATTCCAGTTTCCATAAACTGGTATCCAGGTAATCCAGCTCATTGAAAATATTTCGTTTAAACTTTTTGTCTTTAAATTCACTTTCATCGGCTTTCGTTTTTTCACCATTTACTGATTCATAGCCATTTTCCCCATCATACCAATTTTGAAAAACGATCCTGTTATTATATACTATCTGAAAAGATC
>JBIQMJ010000325.1:0-5126 GCA_044463445.1 Segetibacter koreensis | reverse complement strand
GGGCAAACAGGAGATTGATCATCTGGTAATTGTTCCTTTCAACTTAGATTTTTCCAGCCAATCTGCAGAGCAATACATTGCAGATTTTTTGGTGGAAAAATTTCATCCTCAAACCATCATCATTGGTTACGATCACCACTTTGGGAAAGACAGAACCGGCGATTATACATTGCTTGAAAAATACCAGGAGAAATTTCATTTCCAGGTAAAAGAAATCCCGGAGCACGTGCTTGATCACGTGGCGATCAGTTCTACAAAAATCCGCTCTGCTTTGGAAGAAGGTGATATTCAAACGGCGCATGATTGTTTGGGTTATGATTATTTTTTTGAAGGAAAAGTGATTGAGGGAAATAAACTGGGAAGAACTATTGGTTATCCCACTGCAAACCTGGAAATAAATGATCCGGATAAATTAATACCTGCTGATGGAATTTATGCCGTGAATCTCAGCCTTGGCAAAGAAAATGAAGCCCATTTTTTTGAAGCCGAATCATTTCACCAGGGAATGATGAGCATTGGTTACCGTCCAACGATTGGCGATAATAAAAAAATGATCGAGGTAAATATTTTTGATTTTAAAGAAGATATTTATGGACGCACTCTTCGTGTTTATGTAAAATATTTTATGAGAAAGGAAGAAAAATTTAGCAATCTTGAAGAATTAAAAAATCAAATTTCTATTGATGAAATGAATGCGAAAAGGCTTTTGAAAATTTGATAATGTGATAATGTGATGAGGTGATGATTAGCTGATTAAGAAGACAGTGAACGAATAAAAAATGCTGAATTTTATTTTCAATTTATTTTGCAATTAGGAATGATTTTCAAAAAATCAATCTCATCTGATCTTATTTTTTACAAATTGCGCAAGCCTGAAGCGAAGCGCGCTCCAATCATCGTCAATAGCTACGGCCCTCACCGTTTCAAATCCCAGTTTTTTGATACTTTCCCAGCCATTGTCACGGTTTATTTCTACTTTATATTTTTTTGAAGTTTTTTTTGGATATGCCAGCCAGATCACCGGGTCGCCTTCGATTTTTTTGTGTAAAAATTCTGCCACGGAATCAATTTCATTTTTTGTTTTTACAAATGCGATCACAAAACCCGGGTTCCTGCAATCCCTGATCGACGCATGTACCAATGCTTCATTCTTAACAGAGGTCAGTTCATTTTCAAATTCTTCCGGCGCATTAAGAATGACTATTTCCTTTTGTCCTTTAAAATTGAGCTTTTTGAATAAGGGTGTCATAATTTATAATTGAATTTCCGGCCTGAAATTTAATCACTAGATTTATTGATGTCAAATCTACCTGAATCAAATTTGCCATTATTTCTTTGACCACTATAAAAAACCCCGGCCAACCTGACTGGTATCCGGGGAATTAAACATTCCAAACAGACTCACAAAGAAGATTTAGAATCTGGTTTCTAAATCATATAATTAACCAATAACCAAAACCTTCAATCTGATAATTAATCCGGCTTATCCCCATCAAGAAAAGTGTTGATGGTGCTTATTTCTGCCTTGTTATTACTGTCAGACTTAACTGTATAATTGCTGTAAAAACTTTCAATATCAGCGATAGAATTTTGCAATTCCAGGTTGCGGCGAAGATAAGCAGGAACAGACTCAAACTCATTGTTAGGATCCGCAGCGTTTACGTTGAAAGACAAATTCCTTAACTTTGCAATACGGTCCACAGCCCGGCGCTTTAGTTCTTCTGTTTCGTCCACCATCGGCGGTTCCTCAACAGTCGACATCATGATTGGCATCGTTTGGCGTACTTTCTCTTCCTGGTTTTCCTTCGCCGCATCATTGGAATTCTTAACCACCAAATGCATTTCTTCCGCAGGCTCGTCTTCCTGCTTTGAAATAGCTATGGGGTTAGGTTTATCGGGAATTTCGGATTTTGAAACCGGCTCCTCCTCTGCATAAATTTGCGTTGGTTTAGCCAGGTAACCGCCTGACGTTGGGGCGGTGCTAGCATCTTTATTTGATTTAATTTCTTTCGATTGATTTAAGCCTTCGGCTTTTTCATTCAGATTGGATTTCGATCCCGAAGAAACAGGATGGTAGTCCGAAGATAATTCAAAACGAATTATATTTTCTGAAATTTTATCAACAGTAATTTCCCTATTTACAATTGGTGTTTTTACGATCTCAGGATCAGGGGTTTCTACAATTTTTGGCGCAAGGTTGTCATTTTCTTCTTCCTTTTTTGATGAAACATCCAAATCCTTTTCCTGCAATGGCATTAGCCTGTTAGTGTCTGCTGTTTCTTTCCCTTCAGCAGGTGCTTCATTTTTTTTAATGAGCAATTCATTTTTTTCATCAAATAAAAATAACGGCTGGCTTGGCTTTTTCTTTTCTTCTTCTAAAACCACTACCACTTTTTCATTTTCTTTTTTCTCTTCCTGAACAGGAGCTTCCTTTTTATTAAATGGAAATTTATGTTCAAACCCGGTGGCGATCAGCGTTATTCCGATTTTATTTTCAAGAGAATTATCATAGCCCAAACCAAGTATTACGTCAGAATCTTCACCGGCCTGGCTCAGTAAATGATTTTGAATGGTTTCCACTTCATCCATTGTGAATTCAGAATTGCCTTCTGCAGAGTTGATATTGATCAGGATCCATTTAGCTCCCCTGATGTCATTATCATTCAGCAACGGAGAATTCAATGCCTGTTCAATGGCAGATTGAGCCCTGTTTTCGCCTTCACATTCCGCACTGCCCAAAATAGCTACACCACCGGATCTCATTACTGTACAAACGTCTGCGAAATCAACATTGATCTGGCCGGTACTGTTGATCACATCAGTTATACATTTTGCTGCAGTAGCCAACACGTTGTCTGCTTTGGCAAAAGCGGCTTTCATTGTAAGATTACCAAACTGGTGGCGCAATTTATCATTGCTGATCACCAGAAGTGTATCTACATGATCTTTCAATTTTTTGATTCCTTCTTCAGCCTGGGCAATTCTTTTTTTGCCTTCGTAAGCAAACGGTGTGGTTACAATTCCCACTGTAAGTATTCCGAGATCTTTACAAATTTTGGCAATGATCGGCGCTCCGCCGGTGCCTGTTCCACCTCCCATTCCTGCAGTGATGAAGGCCATCTTCGTATTTACTTCGAGGATTTTTTTTATTTCTTCCAGGCTTTCCTCAGTGGCTTCCCGGCCAATCTCGGGATTGGCTCCAGCTCCAAGGCCTTGGGTCAGATGTGGGCCCAACTGTACTTTATTGGGCACTTTACTGGTAGTGATGGCCTGGGCATCCGTATTGCAGATAATAAAATCCACACCATCTATATTTTGGCTGAACATGTGATTAACAGCGTTGCTGCCTCCACCACCTATCCCAATCACTTTGAGAATCGATGATTGTTCTTTTGGCAAATCAAATTGAATCATTGTAAGGTTTATTTATGGGTTAGTAATTATTACGAAACTTTTAGGGGATCCGTAATATGTAACAGGGGTTTTTGTTTTATTAAAAATTATAATTCTGAATCTTCTTCATCTTTGAACATTTCTATCAAACCATTCTTGCATGAATCCAAAAAACTTTTCAGGGTTTTTCTTGGTTTCACTACATTGGTTCTTTCTTCTACTTCTTCAAGCTCGTTTTCGTCTATGCCTGACTGTTGTAAACTTTCAGGTATGTTCATTTTTGCAAACTGCAGTTCAAATTGTTTACGCTTATTTTCATAATCGTTATACCCCTTCAGGATCAATCCCAAACAAGTGGCGTACATCGGCTTCGCCAGTTCTTCAATGTGGCCCGGCGCCAGATGTTCATTGGGAAACCCGATACGTGCATTTAATCCAGTTACATATTCAGTGAGCTGTATCAGGTGTTTTAGCTGAGATCCGCCACCAGTCAGCACTACGCCACCATTCAACATCCTGTTATCCAAACCCACCTGTTTTAAATGATATGATACAAAATCCATTATTTCACTCATCCGCGCCTGGATAATCGCTGCCAGGTTTTTGACACTGATCTCTTTCGCTGCCATTCCTCTTAAGCCAGGAATCGTAATGTAAGTGTTGGCCTTGGCTTCATCAGCGAGCGCGCTTCCAAACTGAACTTTCATCTGTTCTGCCTGGGTTTTTAAAACTCCCAATCCTGTTTTTATATCGTTGGTAATATTCTCGCCGCCAAAAGGAATCACCGCGGTATGCTTTAATATCCCTTCGTAAAAAACAGCAAGGTCTGTAGTGCCGCCCCCGATATCCACGATAGCCACACCAGCTTCCAGATCGTGCTCACACATAACAGCAGCGGCTGATGCCAGCGGTTGTAGCACCAAATCTTTTATACGCAAACCAGCTTTTTCCACACTACGGTTTATGTTTCTGATCGCATTTTTATCACCGGTAATAATATGAAAATTGGCACCTACTTTCACGCCACTATAACCTATCGGGTCAGGAATGTTTTGAAAGTTGTCAACTGTAAATTCCTGGGGAATCACATCAATGATCTGATCGCCTGCAGGAATGTACGTTTTATATTGATCATTTACCAACTGATCGATTTCGGACTGCATAATTTCTTCTTCAGTATTTTGCCTCACAATATCCCCGCGGGTTTGAAGGCTTTTAATATGATGGCCCGCAATTCCCACGTACACTTCGGAAATAGGCAAGTTTGGATTACTTGCATAACAGTTTAAAAGCGCTGTTTGAATGGCTTTAATAGTCTGATCAATATTCAACACCATTCCGTGTTGTACGCCGTTACTATTGGCACGTCCAAAACCTAAAATTTCTAATTTGCCGAATTCATTTTTTCTTCCGGCAATGGCTGCGATCTTGGTTGTTCCGATATCGAGCCCTACGATAATGGGTTGTTCGCTGTTCATGTTTTTAATTTTTATTCTTCCCTATTTTTCATTTATCCGATAAAATAAAAGAAGCGAGTGTTGTATTTTATTTTAAGTTTATTTTTTTAATAATCACTCTTTGGAGCCATTACTGCCTTCGGTACGCGCCTTTCTTCATTTTTTTCATTCGAAAAGGTAGAAGGTGGTTTTTCATTTGATGGTGAATGATGTAATGTTGATCTTGTCTCCTCAGATTTTTGTTTTTTTAATAATAGCTTTTTAGATTCATGGCTG
>JBIQMJ010000324.1:0-5136 GCA_044463445.1 Segetibacter koreensis | reverse complement strand
AACAAGGTCAACAAATATTTCGATATGAGACTTTTGGTGATGAAACATTTTGGACAGATGTGTTACACATGAACCAGGTTATAGAAACCGGTGTAAGCCCCAAGACCGCTTTAGCTGTTGGTTTAAAGGTAGATGCCTCTGCTTTGCCAGCTGCTTTGGTTGAGGCTATTCAAAAGGCACAGGTTAATATGGATGATCCTCAAACTACGCTTACCCTGCTGCAACTTAATGCTGTTGTTGGGGTAAAAGGGCAGGTAAGTCAAAATAGCGATGGTACTTTAAAGCTTGATAGAGTGGGAATCACCTGCGCTCTGTGTCATTCAACCGTTGATAACTCTTTTGCTAAAGGCATAGGAAATCGTTTGGACACCTGGCCAAACAGGGATCTGAACCCCGGTTTGATTATCTCATTATCTCCTGCCTTAGATGCAACCACGAAAGCGACTTACGCTTCCTGGGGATCAGGCATGTACGACCCAAGATTTAACCATGATGGCTTGAGCAACCCGGTTGTCATCCCACCTGCATATGGCTTGTATGGTCTTCCTAAAGCTATTTTTACTGGTGATGGAGATGTAGAACATGAACCGGCTGGACCTGTGGCTTATTGGAACAGGTATGTGGCGGTTACCCAGATGCATGGGCACGGTTATTTTGCTGATGCACGTATCAATTGGGTCGTTGATCATAGAGAAGGCGATGATTTGGTAACAGATAAACTCCCGGCTTTACAAGCGTATCAATATTCCATCTCAGCGCCAGCTCCGCCGGCAAATTCGTTTGATGTTGCTGCTGCAGCGAGGGGAAGAGTGCTTTTTGTAAGAAAGGGACAGTGTGCAAGTTGCCATTCCGGGCCTTTGTTTACTGATGTTATTGACGGTGGAAAATTACATCCGCAAAGCGCGTCTGTAGCAGTCGATAAGGATTATGTGAAACGGTCAGCTACAAAACAATGGAGAGTCACACCATTGAAGGGGATTTGGCAACACCCGCCCTATTTTCACGATGGTTCTGCAAAGACTTTAACTGACGTAGTAACCAGATACAATAAGGTGAATCATCTTAGTTTAAGTGACGCCGAAATACATGATCTCACCGAATATCTGAAATCACTGTAAGCAATAGTAGTGTTAAAGAACAAACTTAAACTGTTAAGCATCTCTTTAGGGGAACCCGACTCCCAAAGAGGTGTTTTTAAGATATGTTAACCATTCCAAAAACTTGTTTTACCATAATTACTGCCATAGGATTTATGAGATTGATATGGAACTTCCTGTGACGTGGAATCATTCTGTGCACTGGCAAAGTACGAAATAGCTGCAATAGCTATACAAACCAATACTTTTTTCATATTTTATCTAACGCACCTTTTATAAGAAGGGTTTCCTTTTCCATCAGAAAAAGATTATTAATTAAAAGGGCGTACTCTTTGCAATGCTTTAGTTTGCAATATTCACACCGAGTCCAATTAATTTCTCTATTCGTTTATTTTATTGGCTTAGCCAACCTTTTGGGAAAAATGGCCGATGTGTAAATATGTAACGGTTTAAAAATGAAAGTTAGCATGGAAGTGATGTCATCATCTTCTTTGTCCGATGAGGAAATTATTAAAAGAATAATTAACGGCGAATCAGCCTTGTTTGAGCAATTAATCAGTAAGTACAATTCTTTTCTCTATAAAATTGCAGGAAGATATGGTTTTAACCATGAGAATGCGAAGGATCTTCTGCAGGATACTAATCTTGCTGTTTATTGTAAACTTGAACAGTTTAAATTCAAATCAACCTTTAAGACATGGCTATCAAAAATCCTGATTCATAAATGCCTCTACAAATTGAAATATGGCTATGAGAAAAATGAAAAATGTTATCTTTTGAAAGACGGCAAAATTAATTCCAGTAAAATTGGCTGTGAATTCGAAAATGGAGAAATTATCTGCTTAAAAAAAGAACTCCAGGATATACTACAAAAAACAATTAAAAAACTGCCTTTTATTTATAACATGGTTTTTATTCTTCGTGAAGAAGAAGGATACTCTGTAGCGGAAACTGCAAAACTGATGAATATTTCTGAGACCAATGTAAGAGTAAGACTTAGCCGCGCCAAAAAGATGTTACAAAAGAAACTAAATTCTTTATATCCTCCTGTAAATTGATAAGATTTGGTTACAGGAAAAGAAATTCCGAAAAGTTGTAACATTTCAGGAGGTAAGTTAATCTATAAAAATAAACAGGTTCGTGATCTTTAGCTGATTACGAAAATCATAACATCTCATTCAAAAATGAAGCACCTAATCCGACCTCCAAATAATCAGATCAGAAGAACCACATACTACTAAGATTTTATGAGAATAGAAGCCAGACCATAACAGTCTTATGAAATGAAGCCCCTTCTTACAAGGTTCTCATTTATTTCTAATCTTTAAAATCAATTTTATGCATGTTAATTTAAAAAGTCCAAGGCTAAATAAGGCCTTCTTTTCAATTATATTTTTATCCTTAGTGCTATTTTTCTTAAGTGGATGTTCAAAATTTGACAAATCAAATGATCAGCAAGATCTTTTATCAATGAAGGACCGAAATAACGTTCATTTGTCAGGTGCAAGAGATCTGGATTTGCAGTTGATTACAGATAATCTCGTTTCACCTGTTTCTGTTGTGGAACCACATGATAATTCTCACAGGCTTTTCATTGTAGATCAGTCAGGACAAATCTGGATTATAGACCACAATGGTCAAAAACTGGCGCAACCATTTATTGATATTAGCAGTAAGCTCGTAAGTCTTGCTCCGTTTTACGATGAAAGAGGTTTACTAGGCCTCGCTTTCCATCCAAACTTTAAAGAAAATGGAAAGTTTTATTTGTTTTATACTGCTCCACCTCCTCCCGGAGGCCCTGATCATGATGCAGGAAATACAGGACTTCCCCTGACATGGAATAACACAACCACTATTTCAGAATTTAAGGTTTCCGCCTCCAATCCGAATAAGGCTGACATGACTTCAGAAAGATTTATTCTACAGCAACCACATCCTCAATCCAATCATAACGGAGGCACAATAGCATTTGGACGCGATGGTTATCTTTATATTTCTATTGGTGACGGCGGTAATAAAAATGACATTGGCCCCGGTCATGTGGAAGATTGGTATCCTGCAAATGCAGGTGGAAATGGCCAGGATATTGAGCAGAATTTGTTGGGAAATATTTTGCGGATTGATGTAAATAGTACAAGCAACGGTAAAAATTATGCAATCCCTCCTGACAACCCTTTTGTAAACAAACCTGGCCTTGATGAAATTTATGCGTACGGATTTCGAAACCCTTACCGCTTCTCTTTTGACATGGGCGGGTCAGGACGATTATTTGTTGGAGATGCCGGCCAAAGTTTATATGAAGAAGTAAGTGTGGTAGAAAAAGGAGGTAATTATGGCTGGAATGTAAAAGAAGGTACTCATTGCTTCAATGCTGCAGATGAACTATCAGAGCTTTCAAGTTGTCCTGCAGTAGATGCATTTGGAAATCCCTTAACTGATCCGGTTATTGAAGCAAACAATCATGACAATCCTGAAGGAGGACATTTTGTAACAATAATCGGTGGCAATGTGTATCGTGGAAACGATATTCCGGGACTCCAGGGAAAATACATCTTTGGCAATTTTTCACGTGAGGAAGATGAAGCAGAAGGAGAACTATACGTAAGTAATCCATCTGGCCCGGGGCTCTGGTCGTATGAAAAACTGTCCCTGAAAAGTTTTCCTGAAACGCTGGAACAATTTGTAAAAGGCTTCGGACAGGATTTAAATGGAGAAATTTATGTCGCCACTTCAAAACAATTAGGTCCGACCGGAAATACTGGGAAGATCTATAAGTTAGTGGCAGAGAAAAAAAATGATCATTAAAGTAGTTGCTATTTCAACAAATTAGAGGCTGTCTTTCTAAGACGGCCTCCTTTTTGTAATCCCATTGTGAATAGAAAAAATCATGTAAGTGAAGAAAGCTGAAAGCAGTGAAATAATTCTTCTTACATGCGTTACTTTTGGCGACTATAATTATGAATCATAACTGATATTCACCCTTCTTCAATTGCTATAAGAACAACATTGATTGGAATTGCTGTTAGTGTAGTACTCATTTTTGTAAAAGGAATTTCAGGTTATTTAGGTCATTCTTATGTTTTAATTGCTGATGCAACCGAATCGGGAGCTGATATTTTAAGTTCAGGTTTATTATGGTTGGGATTACGCATTGCTGCTAAAAAACCGGATGAAGAACATCCTTACGGTCATGGAAAGGCAGAGCCTTTAGCGGCCATTTCAGTTTCTCTTTTTTTAATAGGAGCTGCTGCATGGATTGCTTATCATTCAATAAATTTTATAGGCACACCTCATTCAATACCCAAAAAATTTACATTATGGATTCTTTTACTCGTGATTGCGATTAAAGAAGGCATGTTTCACTATGTTTTCAATGTTGGTAATAAAATAAACAGCCAGGCAGTAAAAGCGGGTGCACATCATCATAGAAGTGATGCTATCACTTCCATAGCTGCTTTTATTGGAATTTCCATCGCTATAGTTGGTGGCAAAGGGTACGAAAGTGCCGACGACTGGGCGGCTCTTGTGGCCTCAGCGCTTATTCTTTATAATGCTATAAGAATATTAAGACCCGCCTTATCAGAAATTATGGATAAAGCTCCTTCGCATGAGATTGTCGGGAAGGTAAAAGAAATAGCAGCATCTGTTGCTATGGTAAAAGGAATAGAAAAATGCTATGTAAGAAAGATGGGATTTGAATATTATGTAGATATTCATATAGAGGTAGATGGATAACTAAGTGTTACAGAAGGTCATCGCATTGCGCATTTGGTAAAAGATGCACTGCTTGCCAGTAAGCTAAAAGTTACAAACGTTTTGGTGCATGTAGAGCCATTTCAAACTGTTTGAATCTGATTTTACGTTTTATAAATACGAAAAGCATTATTCCTTATTTCGAAAATATCTTTTCCCAATTTCACAAATCCTCCTTTTGTGTTTAAATCAGATTTGCAAAAATTTATTTTGAACATCAAAAACGGGATCATGAAGAAGAGTTTTATTTTAATGGCAACAATATGTCCATTAAGTTTATTAGCAC
>JBIQMJ010000323.1:0-5151 GCA_044463445.1 Segetibacter koreensis | reverse complement strand
AAATTAATCAGGTATTGCAATCATGGGGGAATGATTGCAGAAGAAATTGAAGAAGCGGTTACTTCACTGTTTAAAAATAAATCAAAACCTGATGCGATATTTACCACCGGGGATCGCATCACTACAGTTTGCTTCAAATTTTTGAAAGATATGAAACCCAGGAGAGAAGTGGGTTTTGCCGGATTCACGAATATAAAAGTAGGAGAATTATTTGATCCGCCTATTACTGTCGTAAGACAACCCGCATTCCAGATCGGGCAGGCTGCTATAGAAATGCTTATTCAAATGATTGAAAGCAAAAGGCCTGTTGTTGAATTTGAAACTAAAATCCTCGACACTGAATTGATAATCCGGGAATCGTCGATGAAGAAAGAAAAATAACCGGAACTACCGGTGATGGATAAACGAAAATAAGAATCTGACTTATTATTTGTTTACTGTTTTTCCCACATTAATTCTTAAAAAATTTACAGAAACATCGCCGCAAAAGAAGATTAGCAGACAGAATAAAAAAATTGAATTAACATTGCACGCAAAAATGTATCACATTTTTCCCGTCAAGAATTATGAAATATTATAAAGTTATCGGTGTGCTTGCAGCAATTGTTCTTTTTGCCAGTTGCTTTATGCCATGGGCTTATTATCCGGATTTGCAGAAATCATTTACAGGCTTTTTTTCGGAAAAAAATATCTATGGCAGGCCGGGAGTAGTTTTTACTTTTTTTGCCGGATTATCGATCATACTAATTTCTATCAATAAGATTTGGGCCAAAAGATTATTGATCTTTATACAAGCGCTGAACATTGGGTATCTCTTAAAAACCTATGTAATATTTACTTCGTGCTACAAAGGCTATTGCCCCGAAAAGCAATATGGGCTTTACTTCCTGATCCTTACTTCGGTGGTTCTACTTGTAATTTCTTTTTTTCCTGACGTAAAAATAACCGATGATCAAAAAATAAAACCAGGTAAGGAGATAGAAGGATAGAAATATTCAAGCGGATAACGGTAATGGGTAAACGCAATTGAATCAAAATAAAAAAACCTGTTTATTTGTTTGTTTACTGTTGAAGCGAATGTTTCAGTTAACCGTTGGATTATTCAAATAATTCCGCCCGGTTTTTGGGCCGTTCATCGTCAAGCCATTTGAAATTTTTTAGTCTCCTCTGGTCTTCGGGAATCTGATTCATAGGATACATTTTTCCCTCTACCGAATTAATAAACGTCACCTTAGTAAGATCGTCTTTCTTAAAATAAAGATCAATCACATCGCCAGTAGCCCGGTTCATCCCAATGTAGGCGCTGTCTTCATCCTGTAGATAATAAATACTTTCAGCCTGGGTGCCTTTAACCCGCATGTAATCAATTTTCCCATCTATAAAATATCCGTTGATCGTTTTACCCGCCATCTGGTTATAAAATCCTTCTTTGGTTTTATTTACAATCAATCCGCTTTCAAAAACATACAGTCTTTCCGGTTGTTTATTTTTGGTATAAAGATAAATGGTATCGCCGGCGATTTGAGTAGCGCCGCTCCATACCACCGGATTATAATACAACCTGAAAACGGAATCTCTGGAAGAAATAAATAAACTATCGCAAACACTCTGTAGCGAATCATTGAAAATTTTTACATGGTGAAACGCCAAAAAATACCGGATAGAAGTATCTGCTTTATTGGACGAATCTGCAATCAATTTTCCTTTCAATTTCAGGCTATCAGGGAGAACTTCTTTTTCGGTAGGATCAATGTGCAAAGAATCTGAAACAGGATTATTTCTTTCAATTTCATTTTTCAACGAATCCGGACGAATTCCCAACGGAATTTCCCTTTCTGTTGAATCCTTGGTGTGTAAAGAATCTACAGGAGGTTCTTTCAATATCGGTTGCGAACTGTCTTTTCTTTGAACGGGCAAATTCCCTTTAAAAGGAATCTCTTCATTAGAAATATCCAAAGAATCTTTTTGCAAATTTCTTTTTATTGAATCAGAAATTTGTTTGCGTTGTTGCACGAAATATTCTGCAGTTGAATCATGCGAAATCGTTTCTTCTACTTTTTTATTTTCAGAAACATTCACATTGATCATTGAATCTTTTTGTAATACCTCATTTTTATCTTTTACAAAAGCCGTAAAGCCTGAATAGATGGTGTCGGCAGCAATGTACGTGCTGTCATTTTTTTGTTTAATAATCAAAACAGGTTTTCTTGTTGCTAAAAATGAATTTTTATTCTTGTTCATAAAAACCTGGTTGGCGATAATCGTGTACCCTCCTGCCGAATCAATAATCACAGCGTTCCCCTCAAGCTGGGCATTGCCGGTTTTGTTTTCCAGTGCCATTGTGTTAGCGGAATATAATCGCCCGCTGCTATCCTTTACGGTGGCGCGATTGGTAAAAAAAGCATTGCCGCTGTTCAGGTCATAAGTTCCGCTGGAAGTATTCACTTCTACCTCAGGCGTTTTAATATGGGTAGGGCTTATGAAAGTTGACTGCCTGGTTTGCATATTATATAAAAGCGAATCGGCGCGAATGTGCTTCTGAGGCTCATCCAGTTTCACATTTTTCTTAAAATAAATATCTTTGGTATCATCATAATAAGTTCCCTCCACGCTGGTGATTATACTTTTACCCTCAATAATTTTTCCGCCGTTATGAAAATTTCCAATACCAGTCTGCAGATTATAATCAAGATCGTCGGTAAGAAGAGTACCGCTTTTATTGGTAAGTTTCACTTTATTTTTCAGATAAGCGATTTTTTCAATCCCCATGTATTTAAGATACTGGCTGTAGGTATGGACGGTATCAGCCTGATTTATTTCAATATTTCCAAAAGCTTCCATCACGTGCGTTACAGGGTTAACGACAGCGCTGTCACTGTGGAAGATAGTACTGCCCTGTTTAATAATAGCTCCTCCCGCGATGGTTTGAATGGTAGTAACCGAATCAATTTTGATAGCGCGCATGCTTGGCCCGCGAATGATCTCAAATTCTCTTACGGTATCTGAGGCTTGTGGAGAAGGCGGTGGAGATACCTGGCAAAAAGAAATATAACCAGACAGTAAAAAAAAAATCAGCCAGGAATATTTCAGATATTGAAGCATATTATTTCTTAACCACTTTTAAGGTGTCATCAATTAATGCTGCTTTCAGGTAATTGCCTTTGTCTTTTTTTCCGAACACCGAAATGTTTAAATATCTTCTCGGGTGAACACGGATGTCATCAAGAAGAATATTTAATTTATCAGTAGTACTTTCAAGATTATGGTACAATGTTTTATCGTTTAGCAAAAGGCCGAGAGACCCATTTTTACTATTAATATTTGCAGCGCTTTCCTTAAAATTATTGATTGCAATTTGTAAGGAATCCAGTGTCTGCGCAAGATTGAGATTAGAAAGTTTTCCTGAAAAAACCTGTGTATTTTTCATGATGCTGTCCAACTGGTCATTATTTTCATTCAGGTTGCCGGTAAATGTTTTCATATTATCCAAAGATTGGGCAAGAGCGCCATTTTGAACATCTACTAATTTTTGTAAAGATTGTGAGGTTACCACAAATGAAGCTGTGGCAGTATTGACATTTGCCAGAATACTTTGAATATTATCCTTGGTACGTACATCAAAAACGGTAGTAATAGTGCTCAATACAGAGTCTAAAGATTTAACCGCATTTTTTACCTCATATAAAACAGGATTGATAATTTTCATGGCCTCATCAAAAGCCCCCGCACTGAGCGTTGTAAGCAAAGTGTCCCCGTTTTTAAGATAGGTGTTTGCATCTCCAAGCTGTATTTCCATGGTAGGGCTTCCCAATAAATTAGGATTAATAACAGCCAGTGAGTTCTTTGGAATATTTATATTTTTTGTCAGGGAAACCGTAACCAGGATATGTTTCATATCCTTTCCTCCATCCAGGCTGGCGATTCTACCGATCTGCAGCCCGTTAATCACTACCGGATTTGACTGCTTCAATCCCTGAACGTCAGTATAAACAGCATAAATCTGGGTTTCTTTTTTGAATATTCCTTTCCCTTTTAGAAACCTGAATCCTATGATCAGTAATGCCACACAAACAACCGCCATCACACCGATCTTTGTTTCATTATTTATTTTCATCTGGTATTTTTTCGTAATGACTGTTTTAAATATATAATTCTTTTACAAGTATTATGCGAAAATAGGAAACTTCATTCGCAGTTAGTAACAAATGAAGTAAGAACCAGGCTGAAAACCTGGTTTACTGAACTGATGCATTTTCTTTAAAAAATGTAGAATTTAATTCGTTTTAGAATTATCAGAGGAAGCATTGGCAAGTGATTTGGGAGTTTCAACCATTTTTCTGTAAGTAACCAGTGCATCTGTAATGGCTTTGGCGATTTCCTCCTGCCCTTTTTCGCTGTTCAGGTAACGTTCATCATCGTAATTGGCTACAAATCCTGTTTCAATCAATATTGCGGGCATTTGTGTAGCATGCAACACCCACAAACCTTTTTCGCGTTGCCATACGCCAAGATCAGGTCTCCCCGTTTCTTTGGCTACCGCCTCCTGTACAAGGGAAGCTAACTGGTAACTTTTTTTAAAATAATTTTGAGAATACAAAAGGGCGCTGGCTTTATATTCGGGGCTTTCATAATTGACGTTGGCAGTGCTGTCATCCTCTTCTGTATTGAATCCCAAATCTCCTTCTTCCAAAGCCTTTACCTTATCATTGGATTGCCTTGCTGCCAATATCAAAGTGCTGGTCCCCTTGCGTGATGTAGGAATTTTATAATAATGCTTTATCGGAACGCGGCGCGTATGTTTGGTACTTACTCTTTTTCTCGATTTTCCTTTACCTACATAGTGATGAGTGTAATAGGTCTGATTTTTATATCCAACAATTCTTGAACCCGTTTTCAGGGTAACTGCATCCGCATGAATACAAACAAACAAATCGCCATGATGGTCATTGGCAAATTTCGCTTTTTCATGAACCGACATATAAACATCAGTAGTCCTGGAAGGAATGATATTAACATCCGGCATAGCCTTCTTCAGATCAGCTACCAGCTTCATTGAGATAGCGAGCGTAATATCTTTCTCAAGCGATCCAATGCTTCCTTCATATTCACCACGAGCGCCATGATCTTCACCGCCATGACCGGGATCAATAA
>JBIQMJ010000322.1:0-5227 GCA_044463445.1 Segetibacter koreensis | reverse complement strand
TATTAATCCTTTATCTGTCTTACTTAAAAAGAATACGTCCGTTGCCGAAAATTTGTATAGTAACCTTCAGGTGGGTTATAAGATCGTGCCTTCGCTTCTTTTTAAAATAAGTATGGGTTATAATACTTTCAAAAATAATGAGGTGGCGGTAGTTCCAAAAGCAGCCATAGATCCATATACCTATGCGTGGATAACGCCATCCTCTTCATTCGCAAACAGCAGTGATAATAGTTGGATAATAGAGCCCCAGTTAAATTATACAAAAGGCATTAGCCAGGGAAAATTGAATGTTCTGTTTGGTGGGACTTTACAGGAAAAAAGATACAACGGTGATGTTATACTGGCATCTAAATTTTCCAATGATCTTTTATTGAATAATCCCGCAGCAGCCGGCCTGGTAATTGCTCAGGGCTCACAGTCCCTTTATCATTACGAAGCGATATTTGGGAGGGTCAACTATGATTGGATAGATAAATATCTTCTGAATGTTACCTTTCGCAGGGATGGCTCAAGCAGGTTTGGCCCTGAAAAGCAATTTGCCAATTTTGGGGCAGTTGGAGCGGGATGGATTTTTACAGAGGAACCAGTTATCAAAGATAAACTGTCATTTTTAAGCTTTGGCAAATTAAGGGCAAGCTATGGTATAACCGGCAATGATCAGATTGGAGACTATAATTTCATGGATTTATGGTCTAATTCGGGCAACACCTACCAGGGAATTGCTACGCTTAGTCCTGATAAATTATATAATCCTGATTTTGGCTGGGAGACCAATAAAAAGCTGGAAGGTGCAATTGAATTAGGGCTATTAAAAAACAAGATATTCTTAAGTATTTCGTATTACAGGAACAGGAGTAATAATCAACTTATTAACTACCCTTTGCCTAATCAGACCGGCTTGCAAAGCGTGGTTATGAATTTGCCGGCCCTTGTTCAGAATTCCGGATTAGAACTGGTGCTGTCAACCAAAAATATAACAGGAAAAAATTTTTCATGGACTACTTCGGTTAATACAACAATACCCCGCAACAAATTAATATCGTTTCCAGGGCTATCATTAACCAGCTACAAAAGCACATTTGTAATAGGACAGCCTTTATCAGTTATTTACCGGTATAGATACACAGGAGTGGATCAGGAAACCGGCGTTTATAGCTTTGATGATACAAACGGAGATGGAGCATTAACAACTGCAGATTACCAGGTATCAGGTAATCTGAATCCTAAATTTTATGGAGGATTGGTAAATACCATCACTTACCACAACATCCAGTTCGAATTCCTGTTTGAATTTAAAAAACAGCTTGGTAAAAATTATTTATACCAGCTTTATAATTCTCCACCGGGATTCATTATCAATCAGCCAGAGGTTGTCCTAAACAGGTGGCAAAAGCCCGGCGATAAAGCAGAAGTGCAACAGTTCATTGCAACTTATAGTGGCCGCCCGGCATATCTGGCTTCTAATACACAGTTAAACGTTTCAAACGGTATCTACAGTGATGCATCATTCATACGTCTTAAAAATGTTTCGTTATCTTATAATCTGCCTGATCATTTATTGCATAAAATAAAAATGTCGGGCATTAAAATATACGTCAATGCCCAGAATTTACTGACCATAACCAACTATGTGGGGCTTGATCCGGAAACACAGAACATGTATGTATTGCCTCCTATGAAAAAAATTGTAGCAGGTATTCAGTTAACTTTTTAAACTTTTAGATATGCAAGGGTTCAATTCAAATGAATATATTAAAATCCCTTTTTGGATAATACTAATTGCAGGGATCGCATGTATCAACTTTTCCTGTAAAAAATTTGTAGAGGTAGCTCCTCCTCAAACTGAGATTGAAGGGGTAACAGTTTTTTCTGATAATGACGCAGCACTTTCTGCTGCGCTGGGGGTGTATGCAAGTATGCAGGTTTCCAATTTGAATATCTGTTCAGGAGGTATGACCGTCTATCCTGCCCTTACCAGTGATGAATTGATCTATACATCAACCAACGCAGAGCTTCTTTCATTCCAGAACAATTCTATCATTGCAAATAATGGTACCGGAATTTATTCGCGCCTTTGGGTGCCGGCATATAAAACTATATTTTATGCGAATTCGGTACTGGAAGGAGTAATATCTTCGAAAAAAATTTCAGATAGTATCAGAGATCAGATTGAAGGGGAAATGCTGGTGGTAAGAGCATTAAATTATTTTTGCCTTACGAATCTGTTTGGAGATATCCCACTTGAACTAACTACAGATTACCGCATAAATAGTGTTATGTCCAGAACTTCTGTAGTGCAAATCTATGATCAGTTAGTTACTGATTTGTTGAAAGCTAAAGATTTATTGAAAGAAGATTATCCTTCTTCTTCCAGGGCAAGGCCAAATAAATGGGCGGCAGCAGCTTTACTCGCCAGGATTTATCTTTATAAAAAGGATTGGGTAAATGCAGAACTACAATGTGCATCTGTCATCAATTCAAATCAATATTCCTTAGAATCAGATTTGCAAAATGTTTTTTCACAATCTTCCAATGAGACCATTTGGCAATTGGCTAATGATAATAGTAACACAAGTGAGGGCGCATCATTTGTACCTTCATCTGCAACTTCAAGGCCATCCTATGCGATAACCGATTTTCTGTTGTCCGCCTTTGAGGACGGAGATTTAAGGAAGACTGACTGGATTGGAACAAACATAGTGAGAGGTACTACTTATTCTTTTCCATATAAATATAAGATAAAGGCGTTTACGCCTGTTACCGAATATTACGTGGTTTTAAGACTTGCAGAACAATATTTAATTCGAGCGGAAGCGCGCGCGCAACAGGGAAATATTGAAGGGGCCCAATCAGATATAGATTTGATCCGGGGAAGGGCAGGGTTAATGAGTGTAACTGCCGGTACAAAAGATTCACTATTATCAGAAATTTTGCACGAAAGGCAGGTTGAGCTATTTTGTGAATGGGGCCAAAGGTGGTGCGATTTAAAAAGAACCGGATTAGCAGATGTGATTTTAGGTGAAAGAAAAAAGCCAGGTTGGCAATCGACTGATAGCCTTTATCCTCTTCCCGCTAATGAAATACTCCGAAATCCGGTCTTGATCCAAAACCCCGGGTATTAGTCTGTATGAAAAAGGATTGGCTATTTCAGCCAATCCTTTTACTTCTATTGAAGTTCTTTCTGCAAAGGAGGTGTATCTCCTTTTGCGTTTGTTGGGAAACTGGTTATCGGATTGGTAAAGCCGCGGATACAATCAGCATCCTCGCCGGCTGGACAAGGGAGGTTTGATGTAGCATAGGAAACAGTTTCCTGGACTCCCATAAATGCCTGGGAGCCTGAAACAATATTTCCACTTGCATCCACCTGGTACCAATAATACAGGTTATCATTGGTTTTATGGTTAATACTTGCGAATGCACTTCCGACGATTACCAATACAATAACGAGAGCCGCTAAAAAGTATTTTTTCATTGTATTTGAGTTTTTAGATAAAGAAATAATGGTAAATTCCTTGAGGCAGGATGGGCCGGTACAAGCATATTAATCAATATAGTTACACCTTTTATAATTTTAATTTATGCGGAGATGCCGCGTCGGAAAAGCGTATGCCGCCAAAGTGTTTTTTCGCTTGCGGCAGGGAAAAGAAGTATGAAACACGTTACAACAAGCAAAGCCGCCTTTACAGGAACAGTGGAGCGCTTTCCAATTCTATAGTAGTCCTTTGCTTTGCCGGGAAAGATATATGCAAGCAAAAAACAGAACATTCTATGAATGATATAGGCTATCGACTTTTTCATTTTTAATCTATTGAAAAGAGTTGTATTTCTTTCAGATATAAAATTAGACTTCGCCGGAACCGCGGTAGTGTGCCATTTGGCACTTTTTTCAAAAAAAGAAAAAAGATTCAGAATCCTCTTGCCCGTGCAAGAGATCGCCTGCTCAGGTCAAGATAGGAGGCAATGTATTCCAGCTTTACCCGGTTCAGTAACTGAGGAAAATGTTTTTCAAAATACCGGTAGCGTTCTTTGGCGGTGAGCATACTGGTAGCGCGTATTTTCAGGTCTTTCAGCCTGCTGTAATATTCTGTAAAGGTCTGGTGAAGCTTCATGGCTTCCGGGTATTTTCTTAAAACAGTCTCTATGTCCTGGTAATGGATGGCATACAGTTCGCAGTCTTCAAGCGCCTGCAGATTGAACAAGCTTTTCTTTTGCCGGAAGAGGCTTTCAGACAGTACGATCATATGATCTTCTTCCAAAAACCACATAGTTACTTCACGCTCATCGCGGGTATAATAACACCTTACCAGTCCCTTTTGCAAATACCAGGCATAGCGGCACACCTCACCCTCAAAAAGCAGGAAGCCATTCTTTTTCTTTTGGGTAAAACGAAACACGTTCCTGAGGTCAACTTCTAATGAAGCGGAAACAGGATGCAGCTTGTTTAAAAAAGAAATTACTTTTTCCATCAGGTTTGAAAATTAAGCAGGTGCCTTTGAATCAATGACATGACAACCTTTAGTTAAGTATTGGGGGAATACAAAGTTCACTGGCATAGCAGCGTTCGCAATCAGGAATAAGTACACTTTAAGACAAAAAAGGTACACTTTCTGATATTTTAAAGGTTCGCATGTAATTCTGAACAACCTTAATCATTGTTCATCTTTATTTCTGAAATAGGCGGGAGGATGTTTAAATCTCCTTTTGAAGGCTTTATTGAAAGATGACCTGTAATGGTAACCTGTGGCATACATGGTCTGTTGGGTCCTTTCGCCTTTGGTGATCATCTCAAATGCTTTCTCCATCCGCATTCCTTCTACATATTCGTGGTAGGTTTCTTTTTGCTGTTCTTTAAAAATATGTTGCAGCGTAAATTTATTCAGATTGAATTTTCTACAAACCGTGGCAATTCGAAGGTCGCCGGCAAGATTTTGGGATACATATTCTTTTACTTTTTCTACCCGTGTTTTCCAGTGGGGGAATTCGTCTGATGGCAGTATTTGATTCATACCTTCCATGTCATTGTCAGAAGTATTTAAATAATTAAGCAGAAAAAACGAAGGGGCATTTGAGGCACAATAATAGGTGAATTGCGTTGAGGAAAGGGAGAGGTGCTGCAAAATATGTCATTAGTACGCAGATTTTGCGCACTAATACGCAGTTGGTTTAGCATTTAAGTTGATACATTGCAAGCCTAAAACAAATTTATATGAGCACAATTACCAATCAT
>JBIQMJ010000321.1:0-5232 GCA_044463445.1 Segetibacter koreensis | reverse complement strand
AAAATTTGGTCTCTGATTTTTTAAAAAAAACTTATTACGATCCCGCTTATTTTATCATTACCAAAGGCAGGAATGACCTGGTGATCCACAACAGCAACAAACCTTCGTCAACGGTAGGCGTGATCATTGAAGCTAAAAGCCCCGGTAACCGCAGCGAGATGCTTACCACCTCTAAGCTCAACACAAAAGCTTTTCATGAAATTGTGCTGTATTACCTGCGTGAAAGGATCACGCACAATAACCTGGAAGTAAAGCACTTGATGATCACCAATATTTATGAATGGTTCATTTTTGATGCGAAATTGTTTGACAGGATTTTTGCCCAAAACAAAGAGTTCGTACAACAATTCAGTGATTTTGAAAACGGAAGGCTTGCTGATATTACTACCGATTTTTTCTACAAACAAATTGCCGAACCCTTCATCAGCGCTATTCAGCAGGAAATAGAGTTTGCTTATTTTGATATTCGTAACTATCAAAAGCCTTTGCGCAACAACAATAAAGAAGATGATAAAAAGCTCATCGCTTTATTTAAACTGTTGTCACCTGAGCATTTGCTTAAACTTCCTTTTATAAACGACAGCAACAGCCTTGATAAAAGATTTTATTCCGAGCTGCTTCACATCATTGGCTTGTCCGAATCAAAAGAAGGAAGTAAAAAACTTATCGGCAGAAACAAAGAAGGCGAAAGAAACTCCGGCGCTATTCTCGAAGATGCCATTATACAATTAGACAGCCTTGACAAAATAAACCGGTTAAACAACCCGTCTCATTTTGGCGATACGAAGAAGGAACGCTTGTTTAGCGTAGCCCTTGAGCTAAGCATTACGTGGATCAACCGCATTTTGTTTTTAAAACTCCTGGAAGCGCAGCTTATCTCTTATCATAAGGATGATATTTCTTATTCCTTTTTGAATAGTAAAAAATTAAAAAGCTACGATGATCTTAACAGGTTATTCTTCCAGGTGCTGGCGCGCCGGTTTGATGAAAGACATGATGACGTAAAAAAGGCGTTTGAAAAAGTCCCTTATCTCAACAGTTCGCTGTTTGAACCTACCAACATTGAACACCTAACGCTTTTTATCAGCAACCTAAACGATGATAAGACCATTCCCGTAATTTCTTCTACCGTATTGAAAGATGGCCATGGAAAGAAACTGACCGGAAGGCTGACGACGCTCGATTATTTATTTCGTTTTCTGGATGCGTATGATTTCAGTGGCGAAAGCGGCGAGGAGATACAGGAAGACAGCAAAACGCTTATCAACGCTTCGGTGCTCGGGTTGATATTTGAAAAGATAAACGGATATAAAGACGGCTCTTATTTTACGCCCGGCTTTATTACTATGTATATGTGCCGCGAGACGATTCGGAAAGCGGTGGTGGAGAAGTTTAAAACTTTTTGTCAGAATCAGGATTTGCAGGATGTAAAGATTAACGGGATTGAAGACATTTATGAGGTAATCCCCAAACACATCAGCCGGAAAAAAGCGAACGAGATCGTAAACAGCATTACCATTTGCGACCCTGCAGTAGGTTCCGGGCACTTTTTAGTTTCCGCACTAAACGAAATTATCGCCATCAAGAACGACCTGAAAATCCTGGAAGATAAAGAAGGAAGGTCGTTAAGCAGGTATGAGATAACGGTGGAAAATGATGAGCTGGCCATTATGGATGAAGATGGCAAATTGTTTCAATATCGCCCGGAAAGTAGAGAAAGCCAGCGCGTGCAGGAAACACTTTTTCATGAAAAGGAAACGATCATTGAAAACTGTTTGTTTGGCGTTGACATCAATTCCAATTCGGTAAAGATTTGCCGACTTCGTTTATGGATAGAATTGTTGAAAAATGCTTATTATAAAAACGCCACAGAACTGGAAACGCTTCCCAATATTGACATCAATATTAAATGCGGAAACTCCTTAATTAGCAGGTTTGCCATAGACGCCGACCTGAAACAGGCGCTTAAAAAAAGCAAATGGACGATAGACAGTTACCGCGTAGCTGTGGATACTTATAGAAATGCAGAAAGCAAGGAACAGAAACGGGAAATGGAGCAACTGATTGCAGGCATTAAATCGGATTTCAGGAGCGAAATTTCATTGAACGACCCCAAAGTAAAAAGGCTTAGAAAAATAAAAGATGAATTGCTGAACCTTACCAATCAAACCTCCTTGTTTGAAAAGAGCAAAAAGGAAAAAGCGGATTGGAATAAAAAGGTGAATGCACTATCCGATGAAGTTAAAAAGCTGGAAACAGAGATAGAAGAAATAAAAGGCAACAAGATTTATGAAAACGCTTTTGAATGGCGCTTTGAATTTCCGGAAGTGCTGAATGATGAAGGAGATTTTGTTGGGTTTGATGTGGTGATTGGGAATCCGCCGTATGTGCAACTACAAAAGATGGGCATGGAATCTGAGTTTTTGCAAAAGCAAGATTTTACAACATTTACTAAATCAGGAGATATTTATCAACTGTTTTATGAAATAGGTCTTAAACTTTTGAGCAAGGGAAGTTATTTATGTTTCATCACCAGTAATAAATGGATGCGAACTGATTATGGGAAAGTAACCCGAAATTATTTAGGTAATGAATGTGATGTTAAGTTAGTAGTAGATTTTGGAATGGGGCAAATGTTTGATAGTGCAACCACATATACGAATATACTTTTGCTAAAGAAAACCGAGCCTTCTCCCACTATTGATTTATGCCGGATAAAAGACGATTATAGGCTGCAAATTCCATTAAAAGAATACGTTTCAGAAAATCATGTTGAGATAGAAAATCCAAGGGGTAATAGTTGGGTTGCCTATGACAAAAAGGAGTATAAGCTGATAAGAAAAATAGAAGAACAAGGAGTTTCGCTAAAAGATTGGAATCTTCAAATCAACCGCGGTGTTTTAACCGGGTATAACAAAGCCTTTATTATTGATACCGAAACAAGAGACCGGCTTATAAGTGAAGATGTCAGAAGTGATGAAATTATAAAGCCGATCCTTCGGGGCGAAGATATTAAGGCCTATATTCCTAAATGGGACGGTAATTGGCTGATCGGAACATTTCCTGCACTAAACTTAAATATTGAAGAATACCCCGCTATTAAAAATCATCTTTTAAAATTCAAAAGTAGTCTGGAACCAAAACCTAAGGGCTTTGAAGGCAAATGGGAAGGAAGAAAATCCGGCTCGTACGAATGGTTCGAAATTCAAGATGCCATTGCATATTATCCAGAATTTTCAAAACCTAAAATTATCTATCCTAACATGACAAAGTACTTGCCATTTGTATACGATAAAGGCTCGTTTTTTACCAACCAAAAATGTTTCATAATAACAGGCGAGCATCTTGCTTATTTAACTGCCTTTTTTAATTCAAGGATTTTCCGATTTGCGTTTAAAGAATACTTCCCGGAATTACTAGGCGATACACGGGAATTGAGTAAGGTCTTCTTTCAGAATGTTCCGGTAATTCCTGTTGATGAGAATGTAAATATTCAATTTTCTATTCTTATTGATGAGATTGTTAACCGAAAGAAAAAAGGAGAAAATTTTACGGACAAGCAACTAGGAATTGAAAAGAAACTTGCAGAAATCTATTCCCTATCGGATGACGAATTAGATATTGTAGCTCAATCTGAACAATGATTACCGGATTAAACTTCTTTCTTGTTCAGTTAAATTATATAAATCAAAAAGCTTTTCATCAATCTCATTTTGCAGGGAATGAATTTCTAAACCACTTTTAATTTTATCTAAGATAGTCTGCAAAATATTTTTGTACCATAAATCGTCTTCAACAGGTTTAATATTTATTTTTTCAAAAAATACTTTCCTCAGTTCTCTTGTTTCTCCAAGCAATTCAGGAAAATTATCTTTATAACAAAAACGGAACAATTTCGAATTGAAAAATATTATTAGGTAGTCTAAAAAATCTCCGGTCATGATAAAGCCTTTGTCGTTGATTAAAAACGAGCGTTGAAAAAGTACATTTGTTATAAAATGGTTTATGCTTACATCAGGGTTAGTACGGAAAAACAAACAATAGAAAATCAACGTCACGAGATTAAGCAGTTTGCAATTTCAAAGAAAATAAGAATTAATAAATGGCTTGAAGAAACTGTCAGCTCTACGAAAAAAATGGAAGACCGAAGATTTAGTACTATTCTAAAAGAATTAAAGCAGGACGATATTTTAATAATATCGGAGATATCAAGAATGGGAAGAAATTTAATGCAGATTATGAGCGTGCTTCACCTATGTATGGAAAGGAAGGCAAAAGTATATGCGATTAAAGAAGGCTATGAACTTGGCGATAATATAAATTCTAAAGTGCTGGCATTTGCATTTGGATTGTCGGCTGAGATAGAAAGAAACCTGATTTCTCAAAGAACAAAAGAGGCTTTGGCACGATTAAAAGCAGAAGGAAAAAAGTTAGGCAGACCATTGGGAAGTAAAAAGAAAAATCCAAAACTTTTAAAACACAACCAGTTTATCGTTAATAAAATTAGGCAGGGAGCAAAGCAAATAGAAATAGCTAATGAATTAAAAGTTCATAGACACACAGTAAAAAAATGGATAAAAGAAAATCTTGAATCAACGGGCGATGACATTAGAGTGGAGGAGTTTATTAAAACAGATGAAGAATTTGCACCGGAGAAACATTCAGATAACTTATAAGTTCTCGTGAATATTTTTTATTTAATTTTATCGTAATAAAAAAATACCTTGAATGCTTATTGAGATCCTCACGATTGAAGACTAACTGTTGATCCAAAAATATAAATGGAGCTTATTTGTTGGTTTACTGGATCGAGGTTTTTGAAAAGAAAGAAATAATTCTAATTTTTAAAGATTGGATTGTACTAATGATAATACAGTAAAGTATATCATTAAATTCTTGAAAATAGTTTTTTTAGATCGTAATATAAATACAAACATTGTACGTCATAGTACTAAGACACAAACATTTCAGATATGCCAGATTGGTTTGAAGAACTTCCAGAAGAATGTCCCCCTAAAGATGCATTTAGTCCAAATGGTCAAACATTTTACAGACTTGTAAAGAGACAACCCGTAACCTTAGACGATTTTATTTCTCAGCAAGCAGAATTTCCATGGAAGGAATTTTTAAATATTGATAAGTGCATAATAAGAGCGGTTTCAGTTTTCTTGGAAAAAGAAGACTGCGAAAAAATACTAAAGTTACCAAGACATAAGACCAAAAGTGTCTATG
>JBIQMJ010000320.1:0-5287 GCA_044463445.1 Segetibacter koreensis | reverse complement strand
ACAAGAACTCTACAATATCAGATCTTCCTTGATATGTTGGAACACCTCTTGAATTTTGTACCATTAAAATTATAGGTACACCCGGAAAAATTCCACTGAAACTTCGCCTCGCCACATCACGCTCTACTGAGCTTTGAAGCACAAATGCCTTTACCACAACAATCGCGAATGTTACATTTTGTTCTTTAATTAAAGCCCCATCGAATCGCATATATTTATTTTTAGACTTCCAAAAGACAAAGAAAATACAATAACGCGCAGTCTACGTGCGTGATGAAATTTATTTATAAATTTGTTTTGCCAGAAATAATCTCTTAGACACTTCATCAATTACTTTCTCAGGTGATATAACTTCTACATCGGGCGATTTCCCGAGAATAAATTCGTATAGCTCGTACGATAACGTGACGTAAATACTTATAATTAAATACTCACTGGTTTCATCGACTGTTTCTTGTGTAGGATGAATTTTTAATGATTTGATATATGCTGCTTCGTTTTGATTGAATTTTAAAATAACTTTTTCTACCGGAACATCTGGAGTAGTAATACCAAAAGAATGCTCAAAATAAAAAAGAGGATCAAAATTGATTTCCTGTTCGCATATCTTCTCAAATACTTTTAGCTTTTTAATTCTATCAAGAGCATATGTTTTAATTTTCTTTTCTTCAAATTTATAAGCTAGCAAATACCATCTATTTTTATATTCTTTTAAATAAACAGGAAATAATCGCCGGGGCTGCTCATCCTCCGAGTAATATGCGTGGTAAGTAATCTTGATTTCATATTTATTGTCAATTGCATACACTAATTGTTCAATAAACTCCTGGCCTTGTATGAAGGCCATGCTGTCTGACTGCAGAATAGTTCTTGAATTTTTCTGGGGTTTAATATGATTTTTCAACCTGACCCCGTTTATAACTTTTTTAATTCCTGAGGTATAAGAATCAAATAATTTATAACCACTAAACACTTGCAAACAATCTGCATAAAATTGTAAAGCGTTCACCTCTTCTGATGTTAAAGAAAAATTATTTATGCTATAGCTGTGATCACTATATTTATAAGCCTTTAATTTTGAATCATACTCGATTGGGGCGTAGTACCCAAGTCTTGTATCTTCTTTCATGTCAGTTATATCCTGTTGTATAGTACGAATACTAATATCCTCCAGCAATTTTTGGTCTATCACACTTTTGATATATTTTGTTTTAACCCATTTCTTTCTGCTCAATAACTCATCGATAATTTTGATTCTAAATACTTGATTTTTTACTAATGGCATGGGGAATTTTTTTTATTTACACCAGTCTTTCCATGCCTCAACAATCATAACCATGGCCATCGTATCTAATTCACAATATCTTTTTAAAGCACTTACAATATTTTCTCGTTCCTGCTCAGTCATTTGTGAAAATTGCATTTTTGCATACGCAATCATTGCCGCTCCACCATCTGCAATTCCGGTTGCATCATCAATAATAAATTCGTCCAAAATTTCATTATCAATCCCTTCGTGTATTAATGGCAACGTTTTGTAGGGATTAATAATCTTTCCCATTTCATCATGAATAATCCAAACATGTTCTTCACAATTTTTACTTTTTAAGGCGGTGCCGTAAATTGGTTTCGAATATTTATTTTGCAGAAACTCACTACAAGAAATTATAGCTGGCAATAAATGTTTAATTGAGTTTGATCCATTTGTCAAAGGATTATAGTAATATTTTAATACTAAATCTCTCAAATCAATCATATCTCTTTCGCCCTCCCATTTATTAGCATTTGAAGAGGATGAATGCGTAATACTTTCAATAAAAACACAAAGTTCATCTTTATCTGGTTCGTTTGAATCTTTTAACTGCTTATGAATGACATTGAGAATAGTATTCTCGTGAGCTGCATATCGAAATACAGAGCCACTATCGTTTTTCAATTCTTGTCTAAGAGCTCTTGCAAATTCGAAATTTGGAAATATTCCTCTTTTACTATTAATCCATTCTCCAACATGTTCAATGGTTCCATTTTGAGCCATTACATGATGTGAAAATTGAAAAGCAATTTGTTCGTAAGGTCTTCGTCCTTTATTGAAAGGTATTGCGACAGCAGTTGTCTCAAAGTCAATAAAGTGTAAGGGATATTTCCAACGCTCCATTTCATCAACGATCCCTTCCTTATTGATGAAATGAGTTGAATCGTTATTTTTACTTTTCTGAATTTGTAGTTGTTGCCGATCTATGTGTGATAAAGATGATTGTGTTTTAATTAATTTCGATTTAGTCTTGGGTTCTAAATCTTCACGAGTTAATTGATTTAAAAAATATATACCTCTGCTAATAAATTCTTGTTTACGTTTTGAGTTCCACAACTCTAGAACTAATGGTAATTGTAGTTGATCTCGAGTAAAACCGATAGTTTCCCAACATTCATGAAATCCCGATTTATAATTTGATGCTATATTGTTTTCTTTAATTTTAAATTCACATTTAGCACAATATGCGCCAACTTTAGGTCCAAAGCGCTCATCATAAAAATATTTTGAAGCAAACAATTTTATCTCTTCTTCAAAACTTCC
The DNA here is from genome assembly GCA_044463445.1 of Segetibacter koreensis. GTDB lineage: Bacteria > Bacteroidota > Bacteroidia > Chitinophagales > Chitinophagaceae > Ginsengibacter > Ginsengibacter koreensis_A. Next base: position 2,712 of record JBIQMJ010000320.1, on the reverse strand, counting down.
ATTATCCGTCGGTAGTTTCCAAATATAATCCGTTGCATCATCAACATTAACTTGGACCAATATTTTATCACCTAAGATTTCGGGAGTGATCTCGTGTGTAATTTGGACTTGGGTTCTTTCAGCGACTTTTGTAATAAAAAATAGTTGATTCAACCCATCTATAGAGGTTAAGCTTGATTTATCCGCTAATAATAAGTATGAAGAAATAGACAATTGTGGATATGCTTTTGAAATAACATGTTTTTGAAAAGCTACGTCATGAAGGTAAGGCGACCAATCTGCTTTAATTGAATCATTTCTCTTACTGAAAAAACTGTCGAAATTTGGATCGAAAGACTTTGCCTTAACTTCTATCAGTTTTAGATGATTGCCATTTTTTATTACTATATCAGCACGAATGAATAAGGTTTCAAGTAAAAAAGCTGCTTCATAAATGGTAACATTTTCTTGCTGTAGTAGTTCATTTGTTTGCTTTAAAGCCTTTTCAAAATCCAAAGTTTCAATATTAATCCCATTTGGATAATAATGTTTAGCAAGCTCGCCCACTTGAAATCCCCCCTCTGCTAAAGCCAATAAGAATTCATCACCAATCTTAGCGTTATAATAATCTTTTTTGGATGTATAAAAAAGTTTGTGAGGACATTCTTTCGCTAGTTTATAACGAGATTTGGTGAGATAACGTGGTTTCACAATATCAATTATTAATCTTTATGCTTCTTTTTCGCTAGTTCTTTATTTGCAGCTTTTACTTTTTTTAATATATGCTCTTATATGAACAGTTTTATTCTTTGGCGTTAAGGATGATTTTCATATTTAAGAAGTAATCGAAGGGGTAGCTGTTGTTTGGTTAAGAATTTGTTATCAAATATAATGATATTGAATTTAAAAATCAGCCAAACTTCAAAATAAAAGTCTTCTTTTTTTCCTCACTCTTGGCAAAGGAAATTTAAACTGTAATTTAAATTTCATCTATCTAAAGAAAGGTTGTTTGAAAGAAATATTTTCAAAGGGGTTCGGGCTTTTTATCAGGAACTTAGTTCCAAAAGGAGTTACCAATATACGAAATTAAACGCCTCGTGTTTATAATTCATTTTGAAAAAAATTATGATCTACGGGAAGGAAAAATCAACAGTTCTTTTTTCCTGTTGACTTTGCATGGCCAGTTCTATAATACGCACGGTATTCCTTGCCTGTAGAGGTGTTACGATAAGATCTTCCTTTCCCAAAATGGTATGATATACGTTGCGATAATACGCTGCGTAGTCCCCTTTTTCACTTTCAATTTTTCCAACAAAATGCTGGCCGTTTATATCCGTATTCAGCGTTCCCCATAATTCGGGAGGTTCGATACCCCAGTTAGCTTTGGTCAATGAATTAAATCCGGCTTTGAGCGCTTCTTCCTGCACATCCAGGCCATACTTTACAAAAGAGCCCTCATTGCCTAAAAGAATGAACCGCGGCAAGGGTTCTCTTACCAGCATGCCTCCTTTTATTGACGCTTTAATACCCGGGTAATGGAGAATTACTTCAAAATTATCTACCGCTTTTCCTCCTTTTCGTTGCATGCGTAAATCTGCAGTGATGGCTTCGGGTAATCCAAACAAAACCTGCACCTGGTCAATAAGGTGCGAGCCTAAATCATATAATATCCCGGTGCCCGGCGCATCTTCTTCGCGCCATGCATTGGGTTTTAAATAATTCCTGAAACGGTCGTAGCGGCTTTCCAATTCAACGATATCGCCCAAAAATTGGTTACTGATTATTTTTTGAAGCGTATGAAAATCGCTGTCAAACCGCCTGCTGTGATATACTGATAATACCAGGTTTTTACTTTCTGCCAATGCAATCAATTCATCCGCCTCTTTGGTATTGATGGTAAATGGTTTATCAACCACCACATGTTTGCCCGCCTGCAAAGCCTGCGTTGCCAGCGAATGATGCGAGGTATTAGGGGTAGTAATAACCACCAAATCAATATTTGCATCATCAAAGATTTCTTCTGAGTTAGTTACCACGGCGGCTCCCGGATATTTTGCTTTCACTACGGCCACCTGTTCGGGCTTTGCGGCCCTTATTTTCACCAATTCCAAACCCTTTACGGTGGTTAGTATAGGCGCATGAAATATTTGCCCACCCACTCCAAATCCAATTAAGCCAGCCCTGATTACTTTTTCCATTCCTTTAAATTATAGATTAAAGACCAAATCCTTTTTACCAAAAGCTCCTGCAGTACCTTGTTGAATGGTAAAGCAGGAACCGAAAATATAGAACAATTTTTTATGCAAGCCTGCAAAAAGTTTTTGATGGAGGAATTTACACGAATGATTAAAGCAGCCGTGCTAAAATAAAAAAACTATTTATTTGCCTGCCTACCAGACAGCCAGGTTCGTTTACTGCCATTGTAGAATGAGTTTGACCATGTAGTGATCGTCATTGTAAGCAGCTTCAATAATCTCATCTTTTTGAATAATGCATAGAGCGACAACCTGTCCCGATTTTTTCGGGAAGCAATCTCTTAGTTATAAAGTTGCTTCTTATCAGGAGTTTGCTTCGGCAACAAGATCATTTACACCCGCCCTGGTTCCTGCCCACGAACCACTGTAAATTTTTTTTAGGACGAGTCACAGTGTCTTGTATCCCACTGACCAGCCCTATCATTTTGTTTCTCAGCAATGTCTCCGTCATCTATTTTCAAATTGAGTTTATTCCCAT
>JBIQMJ010000319.1:0-5314 GCA_044463445.1 Segetibacter koreensis | reverse complement strand
AGCATGCCTTTGTATAAAGCAAGCACAGCAACACCTGCAAACAATCCGATCGCCACCGATAAGATGATTACGATGCTTCGCATTTTATTGCGCCAGATATTACGCCATGCCATTAGAAAGATCATTGCACCAATTTTTATATTTACTTTTTCATTGCAGTTACCGGGTTCAAACGAATGGTTACATAAACAGGATACAGCGATAACATCAATCCGATTATCAAAACAATAATGCCCTGCGAAATAAAAATTCCGGCTTCAGTTGAAGTGGGAAAAACCGCTTCAAAGCCAAACCGTTCATAGATCCTGGCCGTTTCGCCGCCGAGTGTGATCGGTTTTTTATTCAAATAAAACACCAAAGGAATACTTACGATTATACCGAGCAAACAGCCACTGATGACGGTTAGTATGGATTCAGTTAAAAGCAAGGTTGCGAGCTTGAACTTCTTCATGCCAATGGCTACCAGCATGCCCATTTCAAATTTCCTTTCTGTCATCAGCATTAATAAGGTGCTGAAAATGCCAAAACTGATCAACAGGTACAATACACCCTGGACGACCTGCATATTATTTGAATCGGTAGCGATATGTTGTTTGATTTCCGGCATCATTTGCTCCCAGGTCATCACCTCGTAATTACTTCCGGCGAATGATTGGATAGAATGCGCCGCAGGTTCCAATAACTTGGGATTTTTTAGGGATAGTACATACGAAGTGACCATTCCAAAGGCGCCGAAAAAATCCTGTGCCAATGGCAAGGGCATAAACAGCGCCTTATCATTTAATTCCGGTGAACCAAATCTTAACAGGCCCTCAACTCGATATTTACCGGCTGCTGTAGCGCCATGATATCCCTGGCTGATCAAAACAATGGTATCGTTCAGGTAAACTTTTAACCGATTCGCCAAACCTTCTGATAATAAAATACCGCTGTCCCTTTCAGCTAAATAATTGCCTTCAGTTAATTTTGACTTCAACCCCGTAATATCATTTTCTTTTTCCGGATTGACGCCCACTACAAGACAGCCTTTTGTAATATCGCGCGAAGAAGCCAGTGCAAAAGATTCCAGGCGCGGTGTAATGGCTGCCACATTTTCAGTGGATAAAATTCTCTTTTCCAAATTACCGGAAGCTTCGAAACTATTGTCGAGAATCTGTTCGTCCCAATAACCTTTCTTGTGCACCTGGATATATCCTGAATAAAAGCTTACTACATTTTTTACCAGGTTATCAAATACACCGGTTTTTAAACTGCTGGTAATTACCGACAGGATAACTGCAAAAAAGATAGCCGACATGGTAATGATCGTGCGGTGGCGATTGCGCCACATATTTTTCCATGCCATTTTTATCAGCCACATAATTAGCTTACGGTTTTCATTTTTTCTGAAGTAAAAAATCCATTCCCGATAGGCCTGTTGAATTGAATGTTCTTGTACCTCATTTCTGTTTTTTGATTTTTCTTATCCATAGGGATCATTTCAAACCGGGTGGGAATCAATCTTCCATCCATCATTTTTACATCGTAGGCATTCATGATATTGACGATCTTCCCATCCTCATCATAAAAACGGGTATGCAATTCGAGGAAGTCTTTTTTATCAATACATACAATTAATTTGCTCCACACGATTGCCGCTTCAGGTTTGGGGATCATTTGGATAATGTAGCAATCCCTCTTATCAATTACCGTATCACCAAGGATGCTGTGATCGTAATCTGTAACAACGGAAGATTCTTTTACGAGATCATCATTCGTAAAATCAGTGCCCATCCAGTTTTGGCTCATCATGGAAGGGGGAAGTTTAATCGTACGTTCCAGCGCGGGCATCCAATTCCATACTTCTTTTTTCCGTTTCAGAAAAACAATGCCTTTGTCTTTGGCCGGAGATTGTATCAGAATCATGGAAAAATCATTACCCTTCATCCATACTTTCACATCCATGCTTCTTGTCCATGAAGGACGGATGGTCTTGATGATCAGTTCTGCCCGGGAAGTAGTGCCACGCATTTTTTCATCTGCTTTTTTTACAATATCGGCGGCGCTTTGGGCGAAAAGATGGTTGCAGCAACTCAATGCTATGATACATAAAAATAACTTCATTTTTCCACCTTTGAATCTGTATCAAATCTAATAGCAGTGGCAATTTTATAGGATGATAACCATCAGCATAACGAATGATTAGGATTAGGATTGCGCGCAACGGATTGAAATCCGTTGTTACTAAATGAATCGAGCCTACGGCTCTTGCAGAAAGTAATTTTTTCCAAGAGAATATTAGGAATTTTTAAAAAAATCATAATTGAATATGATGAAGAATATATCTTCCGGGAGTTGATTTAGTTTACCGTGAAATTGAAAATCATCTAAAAATAAATTTGCCTTATTTCTTCATTTACTGTAAGCAACAGATACCAGATTAATAAAGTGTATGATATCTTAGCACAAAGAGACTTCTACTTTCTCATCCTTCAATCGGCAAATACTGATTCAGACAATGAAAGAACATTATCTGTAAAAAAAGAAATTAGTTCCTCGTATCATTTTTAAATTTTAGCGATATAAAATTATCACCTGCTTCTACCAGCTTGAAAGACGTTTTTACTGAAGCGGGCAACTGATCCCACAAATCAGTGGGCTTACCTTTAAAGGGAATTTTGAGTATGGCGTTCGAAGATTTGTATTGCCCGGAGACAGATTTTACTCCTTTTAATTTTTTCAGGTTTTCTTTCAAATTAGCCAGGTTGGAATCTTCATATTCAATATTTGATATTACAATGGTTGCAGTGTCTTTGTGAGTTTTAAAGAGTGTGTTAAATGAAGATTTAGCATCATCAATTGCCATTTTAATAGAATCTGCCGCGGTCTTCATCGAAGTTCTGGGGGTAATTTTTGGTAGTTGCTGGCCACTTTTTACCTGGCTTGTTGAAGTAAGAGAGGTTAATAATGCTGCAGAAAGAAACAGACAGATAATTTTCATTTTTTAATATTTTAAAAAACGGGAAACATCTTCCTGCAGTTATCAAAGGCAAAATAAAAAATCATATTAAAATTATTCTTTTTCCCAATCAATAACAAAAAAATCATAAGTAGCCGTGGGTCAAAATGATCGAGTGGGTTTATTTGTAAGACGAAAAGACCTGTGGGGAATTGAAGTATTTTATTTATTGGAAGGTGTTACCTTTCAGCAACTGATTAAAATATTTGGCACTTCTTTTCGAAAAAAATGAAAAAAATTTTATGCCACAAATGATTATAGAAGCGCGTAAAGCTTCTCTCAATACAGGATTAGAGGTAAGAAGAATACTTCCGTTCCGGTTACGCAGGATGGTTGGGCCTTTTATATTTATGGATCATGCAGGGCCAATAAGCCTGCCTTTACCGGTGAAAAATTCGATGGATGTATTACCTCATCCGCATATTGGTTTGTCTACAGTAAGTTATCTTTTTGGAGGACAAGTTACACACCGGGATAGTTTGGGTGTGGAGCAGGTAATAAAGCCCGGTGAGGTAAACTGGATGACAGCGGGCAGTGGCATTGCGCATTCCGAACGGTTTGAAGAACCCGATGCACTTGCCGGTGGCGCTCTTGAAATGATACAAACCTGGGTAGCCTTGCCTCAAAAAGAAGAAGAATCATCACCTACTTTTAATAATTATCAGCCGGAATCGTTGCCGGTATTTACAGATAAAGGCATTTGGATGAGATTGATTGCCGGCAATGCCTATGGTTTGATCAATGAGGTGAAAACACATTCCCCCTTATTTTATCTGCATGTGAACTTACAGGAAGGCGCCCGCATTGCACTACCCAAAGAACATTCGGAACGGGGCGTTTATATAGCTAGAGGTAAGCTTGAAGTTTTGGGACGCACCTACACGGTTGGGCAAATGCTGGTTTTTGCAAAGGAAGAAGATCCTGTATTGATGGCCAAAGAAGCTTCCACCCTTATGTTGCTGGGCGGTGAGCCATTGGGTGGGCGATTTATCTGGTGGAATTTTGTCTCTTCGAGCAGGGAGCGGATTGAGCAGGCCAAAGCGGATTGGAAAGCGGGCCGGATAAAATTGCCTCCAAACGATAACAAGGAATTTATACCTCTTCCGGAAGACAGATCAAGACCTTCTGCCAGCCCGGCCGCTGAACCTCTTTCTTAATTTCCCGGAATATTTATTGTCTCTGAAAAATAATCCTTTGTAATTTGTTTAAAATAACAGGAAATTTCAGATGAATAATTTATGTAGTTAAGAATCCTAACCACTTTCCCGGATTTATCAAAATATAAATCCTTATTATTTCTTCGTTCACTAAAGACATGACCAGTGAAAGATGAAAATTTTTATTATAGTAGTGGTGAAACCAACCGGGCAGTTTTTTCCATTAATTGCTTAAACTTTGAGCGGCTGCTCCATTCGTGGGCGTCAATCTTTTGCGCATTTTTCAAATCCTCATAAAAAACATGGCGAAGCTGGCTGGCGGTTTCAATGTCATATACAATCGCATTTACTTCAAAATTCAGATCAAAGCTTCTGAAATCCATATTAGCCGTGCCTACTATAGCGACTTTGCCATCAGCAACAAGAGTTTTGGCGTGTACGAATCCTCTCGTATATCGATAAATTTCAACGCCTGCTTTCAACAGATCACCATAATAAGACCTTGCCGCAAAATTAACGAGGGCCGAATCAGAAACACCCGGCACTAAAAGCTTTACAGAAATGCCGCTCAATGAAGCAATGACCAATGCATCCATCAGACTTTCACCGGGAATAAAATAAGGGCTTGTAATAAGTATTTCTTTTGTTGCGAGGTTTATTGCCTGCAATATGGAAAATAAGATAGCCGGTGTTTCAGAATCGGGGCCGCTTGCCGCAATCTGAACAATTTTATCACCTTTACCCGGTAAGGTATTTTCATTGGGAAAAAATAATGGATCAGGATATAATTTATCGCTGGCACAAAAATTCCAGTCGCACAAAAAAAGATATTGCAGGTATTGCACACCTGGTCCATCAATCCGCAAATGCGTATCACGCCAATAAAGCTTTTTGGAATTGCCATCATTGGCGTATCGGCTACTCACATTAATGCCGCCTACAAAAGCAGTGTGCCCGTCCACGACAATGATCTTACGATGGTTCCGGTAATTAAGCCGGTTGGCAAATAATATGAAATACACTTTTAAAAAGGGAAAAGCTTTTACGCCATTGGCTCTCAGGCGGCGGACCAGGTTTTTGCGAATAGAGCGGCTGCCGAAATCATCATAAATAAATCTTACAGTCACACCTTCTTTTGCTTTCCGAATCAGCACTTTTT
>JBIQMJ010000318.1:0-5336 GCA_044463445.1 Segetibacter koreensis | reverse complement strand
ACGATCAGGCTGTCTCTCTCAATTTTCATAATACCCCTTGCCTTGTATAAGAGTTCGTCCAGCTTCACTTCTGTCAGCTCTCCTTCAAAAACACTGTTCTGAATCCAGTTCAAATATTTCCGGCAAAGTTTCAGCATTTTTACTACCCTCTTTTCTTCTATGTCGTAAACAAGGATTATATACATTTATCGGAATTTAGATTCTGGATTGTAGATGGCATCGCATCTCCGCACAATTATTTTCTCGCTTCTATTTATTCGTGTAGTGAAAGAAATGATTAATTTCTTCTTTTCAGTTGATCTTTCACCTCTCACCACCAGGTTTTAAATGGCCTGTATTCTTCTATCCCCAACAAATGTTTACTCAGTTTATAGCATTCCAGTTTCACCAAATGCTTATAACTTACATTCCTTCCCAGCGATCGGTGTTTTATGGTTTCATTGAGCTTTTCATCCCACGCTCTTACAATCTTTTTTCGCCCGCTATCCCTGAGCAGACAGTAGTTCACCTGGTGATCGAAATCGCTTTTCTGAATTTGTTTTTTGTTGAGCAAAGAAAAAATCAGACGGTCGGCCAGTAAGGGTTTGAATATCTCGGAAATATCAAGCGACAGGGAATATCTTCTTTCCCCAGGCTGGTGCAGGAAACTGATCGTTGGATTCAGTTGCGTTTGATAGATCATATCGAGGCAAAGCGTATAACACATACTATTTACAAACGAAACCATCGCGTTCACTTCATTGGAAGGTGGCTGCTTGGTGCGATTACCCATTTCAAAATCATTGATGATGACATCAAAGGCTTCATAATACGTCATCCGGATATTCCCCTCCAATCCCATCAATTCATCAATGGCCGTTGTACCAAAAATGGATTCCGCGTACATTTCAATTCTTTTAATCGAGCCGGAAGTATCTTTTTCACGATTGTTATAATACCTGAGGTTTTTCAGCATATTAAAAGCAGCACCCTCCACAAACTTTTGCGCCAGCAAAATGCGTTTCTTTTGTTGGGTATAATTTCCCGCCTGGGCAATGATCATCTTACCTGCCAGTAAATAATCTTTTGGCATAAATGATCCAGTGTAATGCTCGTAATAATCAAAAAAGTGAACGCTGATCTGCTCTTTGCCCAAAAAATTATACAAAGCACTATTGGCGTCCAGACTTCCGAAAACATACAGATTGTCTATCGTCTCTACCGGAATATATTTGGATATTCCTTCATTGCCTTCATCGTCATGAGGAATAAATTTCAGAGTATTATCCTTGCGGCTGATACGGCCGGGATTGAACAGGTAGTAGGATTTGCGCATGTATTAAGTTTTGAGGGATGAGGTATGAGGGAAGCCATCACTTCCTGGTTCTGCTATGCCTGATTGTATCTGCAACAACTACTCTTTGCATTCTGCTAATCAGGATTATGACTTTGCGTGTGAAACGATTTGTGTTTTCAGGAAATCGGGAAGGAGTAATGTTTCACCTGCTTTTGCTGCTTTGATAGATATTTTACTGAAAACCTTCAACTCAATCCTCTTCCCTGACGTAACAAAAATCATAGTAAGCACATTTTTTACAAATGATGCTATTGATCGTGGGCGGACAATCATCCAGGCTCGTGATTTCAGTAATTTGGCTGATCACCGACTGCAAATAAACTATGTCGCTTTCTGAAAGAATTACCTCCTTTGTTTCACGGAGTTTTGGATACTCCAGAATGCCTTTCACCCCTTCTATGCCATTTTGTTGCAGCAACAAAATGTAATATTTTACCTGCCACTCATGCGCTGCTTCCATCTTATCCGATTTCTTGATCTCGTGGATTACTTTGTTTCTGGCGTCGTAAAAATCAATCTTGCTCCCTCCGATTTCAAGCTCGGTATACTTTTCGGCTCTTTGCGGATAGGTAGTTTCGTGGATGAGTTTACCGGCCGCTACACTTTCAGAAGTATGCTCCATGCTGATTCCATTTGCAAAGAACCAGAGTTTTCGTTTGCAGATGTGAAAGTAGTTGATGTGTGTAGCAGTGATTTGCATTGGGAATAAAAGGTTTGGCAAAGCCGTTGAATGGATGAGACGCGTCATTATTTCAAACAAACACTTCTTCCATCGATATTATTTAATTACCTGCAGCCAATTGAAATATTCGGCGTATAAAGAGGGCATCAGTTTTTGTAATTCCCTGCGGTATTGAAGGGTTGTCTTTTGGTCATTATTTTCCCAGGCCTTTGTGGCGTCCCGCAAGAGGCAGTAGCATTGTAGTGCTTTCCGGTGCTCCTCATCGTAAACTTCGATTTTATCCGGAAGATAAATATACGGAACTACATTTCGCAGCCAGCCATAAGCCGGTGCAAAAGCAGCGCCATACTCAATAACCAGATCGCGCAATTTTTTATTTTCAATTCTGTCAGGAATCGTTTTTTGAGGGAAACACAGTAATGCCCACACATAGTTATTATTGGCTACCGCCCGGTTGAGGTTCAGCCACTGTGCCTGGGCAAGCATGTACTTCAACAGCGGATTTCCCGGGTCTGTTGACAAATTCGTTACAAGCTCTTCAGCTTTCTGAAATTCACCGGCTTCGATAAGGAAATCAAATGTGGTTCCCAGATCATGTAGATCCGGCTTTGATTCTTTCAAAAGGAGGCTAACAATATGTGCCAGCACTGCATTTTTGAAATTATTCATCTGTGGACTAAAAGCATAATGCACGTAATCGGCAAGCAGCGCTTTTATTTTTTCGGTGCTGTTGCCGGCACTACTTGTTGAATAACGGATTCTGGTCTGCCAGTATTCGCAGACTGCGATCAACTTTTGAACCAGCGATGGCTCCGCAATTCCTGAATCCATCCCATCTTTAAAATGACCGGTAGCTTCTGAAAATGCTAATGTATTAAGGCAACAATATCCCTCTTCCAGCGACTGATTATCCCATAAAGTAAGTTGGAGCACAGACATCAATGGATTATTCTTTAGTCAGCGAAAGTGTAATTCTGTCTATTCAAAAATATTTACTGTCTTACCTGTTATTGCCTTCCTTTTCTTCTCTTTTTTCCGGAGCGCTCACCGATGAATAGCGAAGTGAAGATGCGCTGTCCAATGCTTTGAGCGCAATGGTTTGCACCTGCGATCCTGCAGTATTGGCTTTGTCGTTCAATGACGCGATCAGGTTATTCTGTTCTTTTATTTTTGCCTCGAGGGAGGAAATAGTTTGTTGCAATAATTTGATCTCACCCTGCATTTCTTTGGCTGAAAGATCTTTTTCAAACTGAAATCTGGTGGTCAATTGCTCTTCAGTTTGCCTGCGCGCGGCAGCGGTTTCTTTTTCGAGCGTGGCCGGAAAATCATTTACCCGGCTTCTTAATGATTCCAGTTCCTGCTCTTTACCCGCAACGATCTTCTCTCTTTCTTCCAGTTCTTTTTCTACGGTTTCCTTCTTCTCTGCCAATTCTTTTTCCTGCGCTGCCTTTTTTGCCTGGTATTCATCTTCATCTTTTTTGCGACTGAGGTTTTTGGCATATTTGAATTCTTCTTCCTCCCTGCTGATGGCTTTTTTGCGGTCGTTTTCTTCTTCCTTCCACTGCTGGGCCCGTTCTCTTTGTTCTTTCTCCCAGTTTTGTTTTTTCTCCTGCATTACGTCGTCAAATATGGTTTTCCTTTGCTCCATGTCAGTTTCAAAAGCCTGTTTCTTTTCCTTGTTTGCAGTGAGTAAAACGGCCAGTGAATCCGCATTTGCTTTGATCCCATACAATTCATCAAGGTAACCGGATTCATATTGAATTGCTTGCTGAAGTTTTTCCAGTTTTTGAAATTCCTGCAAGAGGGTATCTTCAATTTTATCAATAGAAACAGATATATTCAGCTTCATTTCTGCCAGGCCTTTTACGATGCCTTCGTCAGAAAGAGAAGTAGCGGCCTTCACCGTTTCTTCTTTTTGTTTTTCTGCTTTCTCTTCTTTGGGACGCTTACTGTTCTCAGCTTCTTTCTTTTTCAGCAGCTCGTTGTAAGCAGCCAGTATTTCCGCTTTGGTATTCGTCATTGCCGGTCTTTGTTCCATGGTGTGTATTATTTTTTGAAAAATGGTTGATTTCTTAAAAATAGGAATTATGGCAAAGATTCTGAAATAATAAGTTCATTTTTATTCTTTGATATCATTAATGGAAGCCAGGGTTTCTGTGGGGAAATATATAACATCGAAGGCTACAGGATTTTAAATGCTATTATCTTAACTGAAATAATTTCCATAAACATTATCAAGGTCATCGCCATACCCCCAGCCACATTCAGACGCCATCTTTAAACAGTTTTCAATCCGTTCTTTAAATTGTGGGAATAATCCGTGGTTGCTGATGAACTTCAATGCGACATTGAAATTGGTTGCGCCGCTGATATAGAATTGTTCCCACATATCGCCATAATCGCGGGTAAATTTTGTGGCCAATTCCGGAAGTGACAATAATAAATCAGCCATCAACAAGGGTGAGGGGCTTAAGGCTTTAAAATCAGCAATAGCTTTTTTTGCAACCGAAAACCTTGTTTTAGGTTCACCTTTTTTAGGATAAAATTCATTGGTTATAATTTCCCTGTACTTTTCAAAGAGTTCTTTTTCATTGGGATCCAGGTAGAAATCGTAATACTCTTTTACAGGTTTATACTTTTTGTACAAATCCATTATTTGCTCTATCAATTGTTCCCTGGTGAGCTTCTGAAGTTCTTTTTTGAGATTAGGAGAAGGCATGGGGTCTTTGTAATTAATTTATTAGAGGGTTTTTTATTTCTTTATGAATTTTAAATGGCAATTTATCTTCTTTCAACTCAATATCCATATCATCATCTTAATTCTCATTCCATATTTCCAAACAATGAAAATACTCTTTTAATTCGCAGCCTGGTGCAAATTGCGAGGTTGGTGCCACCCCCTAATGCAAAATTCTCAAATGGAACGGAGGAACAGATCCTTTTTAATAATTCCAGGGTAGTGGATTCAACCGCATTTTGTTGTAACATGAAAAATCCGTTTTCTGAAGTTGTAAAATGGTGCAAAGAAAACTCAGAACAGGTTTGCGAAGATAGGCAGCATGTACTATCTCCTGGCGTATGCGGGGCAGGCCATAGTATTTCATAACAGCTACCTGGTCGTTCCAGGTCCATAGTTAAATACTTTTCCCATTATATATAGAGAAGATTTTTCAAAATCCAATTCATCAAATGAAATATCCCAAAATGCTTTTTTTGAAAGGGATGGTTTTGTCATACTTATTATATGCGTTGGATAGAGTTAAGCATTCTTATCTTTCTTCCATAATCAGCGGCAAGTTAGAAGGTAATAAAACTTTG
>JBIQMJ010000317.1:0-5340 GCA_044463445.1 Segetibacter koreensis | reverse complement strand
GTCCTGTAGCAGGCACCTTACTCAATGCAGGCGCTTCTCAGACCTTGCATGTGGATGCAGCCGCAACAGAAAACTATAACGCTGCTTCCAAAGAAGTAACTATTGATATAAACAAGCGCCTCATCACCATCACCCCTGATGCTGGTCAATTCAAATATTGCGGTCAATCTGATCCAATATTTACTTATGCTTCCAGTGAACCTCTGATTTCAGGTAATTCTTTTTCTCTTTTTCTCAGCAGAACAGGTGATGCAAATGCAGGGGTAGGCACTTATTCATATACATTAGGAACTTTAAGTGCAGGAAACAATTACACATTAACACTCGGTGGATCAAATACATTTGAGATCAAAGGGGCGTTAATTGATGCAAGTACAAGCAGTGTTGCAATCCAGCTCAACACACCCACAGCCAACCTGAAAGCTACCGTTACCAATTCAACAGGAGATCCGGTTGATGCAGCTTCTGTAACCTTCACGGTTACCAATAGCACCGGCAATGTTTTGGCTACCGGCACTTCTAATACGAATACTTCCGGAATTGCAACTTTGCCTGCTAATATTTCAAGCTTCCCAATTGGTCTTTATAAAGTAGTCGCTGTTGCCGGAAGTGGCTGTTCCAGTTCAACAGCCTATATGACCATTTATGATCCTAATGGAAACTTTATTACCGGCGGTGGTTGGATTTTATCTCCACAAGGTGCATTGATAAATAATCCTTTAGCTACCGGCAAAGCCAACTTCGGCTTCAATGCTAAATACAAAAAAGGGAGTAACCAGGTAGATGGTAATACTGAATTCCAGTTCCAGCAAGGCGATTTTAACTTTAAGAGCAGTTCTTTAGATGCAGGCACCTTAGTAATATCCGGTGCTAAGGCAACTTACAGGGGAGTAGGCACAGTGAAGGGAACAGGTGATTATGGGTTTATGGTTTCTGCTGTTGATGGTCAAATCAACGGTGGCGGAGGAACTGATCTTTTCAGAATTAAAATTTGGGATAGAAGTCATGGAAACACAGTTGTTTATGATAACAATATGAGCAATGATGAAAATGGTGTACCAACAACTGCGCTTGGCGGAGGTTCGATAGTGATCCATAATGCGAATGGAAAACAATCAAGAGTAATGGGCTCAACGGCTATCGGTGCCGCCATTGATGTAAATGGAAACCTTTTAACCAGCCAAACCGGAAGCGGAAAGCTAAGTGTACACATCATGCCTAACCCAACTTCCTATTATTTTACAGTGGCGATGAAAAGCCTTAGCAACGAAAATGTGAATGTGATTATATCCGATATTACAGGAAAAATGATAGAGCAGAAAACCAATATTGCTGCTAACACCACCATTCAGCTAGGCAATCATTATCGGCCCGGAATTTACATCGCACAGTTCCTGCAAGGAACTGACAAAGTAACTGTACGGCTGATAAAAGAAGGTAAATAATTCCGGAAAAGCTAACATATAAGAGGTTGCCAAATGGCAACCTCTTTTTATTTTGTAGCCAAATAATTGTAATCTGCCAGCAGCGTTTCCAAAAAATTAATTGAATACATGTCGGTTTGGATTTGTAAAACTTCCTGCACCTTCCAGGCGAGGCGGTCGCAGGTTTGGTTATTTTGTGCCTGGTGATACAGATTCACCACATTTTTAATTGTATTAATATCACGGTCACTTAATTTTAAAACCTGGGGAAAAGTAACTACATAATTTTTATCACTGATTTCCATAAATACCGTATCATTTACAGAAAAAGGGGAAACAGTATTGATCACAACCGTGTTTGCCGCAATATCTCCCAGTCTTTGATTCTTTTTACTGACCGCGATAAAAATCAATACCACTAAACCCCAAAAACCCGTTACGATGATATAGGCAGCAATATTTTGAAGGCTAAAAAAAGTATAGCCAAAAAAGAACGGCCATTCAAATACTTTAAATATCCAACGGGTTATGTATTGGCTTAAAGAAGGTTCACCACCGGCAACGCTAATGATTCTTATATTAAAGATTTTCTTACCTATGGTTTGGCCATGCATCATCACTTCGCAAACAAGAGAATACAACAGCATGGGTATTGAAATCGTCAATATATCAAGCCCTACATGGCTTTTCAGGTTTTCAGCTCCCGCAAGGTTGAATCCGCCATAATAAAAATATTTCATGCTCATGAAATAAACGAGCAAAATCGAAAAGTCGATCAGGTAGGCAAAAAGGCGTTTATACACCTCGGCAATCTCAAATTCGAGTTCAATATTAAAAGGAGTTTCGATTTGTATCAGTGGCATCCGTAGCAATTTATTATTTTAAAATAAAATTGCTGTTTTATTTTTATTAATGAGTAATTTGTTTCCTATTCGGATAAGTTTTTAAAATCAGCCGATGCAGGGGCATAATTGATCTTTTTAAAATTTTATTGTATGCGTGAAGCGAGGTTTATTAAAAAAAATGTTGAAAAATGGAATCGGTATCAACATGAAGAAACGAAAAATCCGGATGAAATGGCTGACCGCTTTTTAACTTTGCTGGATGACCTTTCTTATGCCAAAACTTTTTATCCCCGCAGTAAAGTAACACGTTGGATCAATGGGATCGCTGCTTCGATTTATCAAAATATTTTTCAAAATAAGAGACAGGGTTTTGAAAAAATAATACAATTCTGGAAATTTGAACTGCCGCTCTTATTCAGGCGTCATCATAAGATTTTCCTGTTTACTTTTTTGTTGTTTGTTTCTTTTGTTTTCATTGGAGTAGTTTCCTCATCCACAGATCCTGACTTCGCAAGGCAATATTTTAACCATCATGTTCAAAGGGGATATTACGATCAAACCATTGCCTCTATTCAAAAAGGCGATCCTTTCGGCGTTTATAAAGATGACAATCCTTTTTCTATGTTTATCACCATTGCCTATAACAATATCAGTGTGGCTTTTAAAACAGTGGTCTTTGGGATAATCTTCGGAATCGGAACGGTATTGTTTATGTGGGGCAACGGGCTGATGCTTGGATGTTTCCAGTATATCTTTTTTTCGCAGGGTTTGGGGTGGCAATCAGTATTGGTAATCTGGATTCATGGAACCATTGAAATTTCTTCCCTTGTTATCGCCAGTTGCGCAGGTATTATTTTGGGTACTGGCTGGCTTTTCCCGGGCACGTACACACGAAAAGAATCCTTTTTACGTGGGGTAAAAGACGCGGTTAAAATTTGTATAAGCCTTATTCCCTTTTTTATCGTAGCTGCCTTTTTTGAAAGCTATGTAACGCACTTAATGAGCAACACTTTTGAAAAAAACCAGGTGGATATTGGCTTACCCGTCCCTTTCAGTATCATTATACTTGCCGGATCATTTTTCTTAATATTGTGGTATTTTGTTTTATATCCAATCCGGCTTTATCATTCAGGCTTTGACCTGAAAGAAGGAAAAATAATAAAGGATGGCATCCCCTATGAAAAATAAATCTTACTTATTTGTTGTTTTACTGTTGGCAAGGATATTAGTGTCTTGTAACGGTTATGCACAAACAAAGGATTCTCATTTTACGCAAAATTATACTTCAAAAGATACTGCGTTGACACGCCAGTATTTGAATGATAGTTTCGATATTTTAAAATGGAAAGAAAACAGGGAATTTTCTTACATGCATTATCTTGACAGCCTTCTCAGAAGTGAAAAACATTGGCAAACAGACACAGTGAGTGTGGACGAAAAAAGCGGGGTCATTAAGAGGAACAAAATAAATAAAGGCCAACCTTCTTCGATCAATAATCTGCTAAACAGTTGGCCACTAAAAACATTTTTCTGGCTGCTGGCAGTTCTCTTTATTTTTTTTATTTCATATAAAGCGCTTTTTAAAAACGGAATATTTACCCGCAAAAAAGTATTACACACCGGCAATGAAGAAGAACCATTAGAGGAATTGTATGAATTATCGGAATACGATTCCCTGGCCTACGAAGCAGAGAATAAAAATGAATTTAACCTGGCGACACGTTATTTATATTTAAAAACATTGAAAAACCTTTCTGACAAAAGTTTCATCAATTTTACCAATGAAAAGACCAACAAAGACTATATAAATGAAATGCATCCTGATTTCAGGGAAGAATTCAGGAGTCTTACCCGTGATTATGAATACATCTGGTATGGAAAATTTTCAATAGATAAAAAAGGATTTCAAAAAATAAAAGAAGATTTTTCCTTCTTCAATAAAAAAATATAATTCATTGCAATCATTCTTAAAATATTATTTATTGTTGCTGGTGACTGCTGTTTTTTTCAGTTGCTATCAAAATAAAAAAAGAATTCCTTCACTTACTGAAAGCTACCGGAAAACCGATAAACTTCCATTTGGATCTTTCATTGCCTACGAAGGATTTAAATCTGAATTCGCTGACTATTGGATCAATATCGCTGAAAAGCCATTTACCAAAACATGGCACAATCTTGAAAGTGAATCTTCCAACACTTATTCCCTGTATTTTCTGATCACAAAAAATCTTCTTCTTTCCATAGATGAAGTAAACGCCATGGTTGAATATGTAAAGGCAGGGAACGACCTTTTTATTTCAGCAGATTATATTGATGAAAAATTATTGGATGCACTTGATTGCAACATCAGCAGAAAAGGAGAAATCGTCAGCGAGGTAAATGGGAAAATGCAAAACACGTATGTGAGTATGTTCTACGGAAATGATTTTAACACACAGAAATATGGTTATTATTATTTTCCTTTTTTAAATTATTTCAATAGCTACGATCCTTCAATAACAAGGGTTTTGGGGGTTAATGAGCTCAATCTGCCTAATTACATTGTAATTTTTTCGGGGCGTGGAAGATTGTATTTGCACCTGGCGCCAAGAATATTCAGTAATTATTTTTTGCTCACCCGGGACAATTTCCATTATTTCGAAAACGTAACCGCTTATCTCCGGTTCAATCCTGAATATGTGTATTGGGATGAATATTACAAAGAGTTTTCTTCTACACGAAATAAAAATAATCTAAATCAAACAGATAATTTTTCTTCCTTCCAGGTAATACGTCAAAACCCATCGCTGCTTTGGGCGTTTTATATTGCTTTGGCCGGAATTCTACTTTATATTTTATTTAATATTAAGAGGCGCCAAAGAAAAATAGAGGTAATAAAACCCAATAAAAACACCACTGTAGAATTCACTGAAACAGTAGGCCGGCTTTATTTACAGCACAAAGACAATCGCAATATTTCGGAAAAGATCATCACCTACTTTTATGACTACCTTAGAAAAAAATATTTTATAAATACCTCAGTTATCAACGCTGATTTTATAAATTCACTATCAGGAAAAAGCGGTGCAGGA